>NZ_JBSVZD010000004.1:0-128582 GCF_054051725.1 Petrotoga sp. DB-2
CAGAAAGATTCATAAAACTACCAAATTTCATCACAGAAGGAACAACATATTGTAAACAGTTATCCTTTCTGAGCTGAAATTACTCAACAAAAAATCTCTGTAATACCTTTTTCATCATCTCTTCAGTCTATTCTATCAACCATATTTGACAAGGAGCCGGTAGGTAGTTGACATTTTTGAAATTATATAGTAAAATAAGGAATTGGAGGGCCTAAAGAATCTCGTGCACGTAATGGTGCTTGGCACTTTAATAGTGCGAAATTCCGCATTAAGCCGGATATTATATTTTTTTGATAATCAGGCCCTCCATTTTTGACCTCAAAAGTTGGGTTTTTTTGTATGTATCGTCAATAACGAAGTCAATTGCCGGTGTAGCTCAACGGTAGAGCGGCTCATTCGTAATGAGTAGGTTGGGGGTTCAAATCCCTTCACCGGCTCCACAATATTTTTTAGTATTTTAAGCGTCTTAAGACGCTGTTTTGTTTTTATAGACGTTATCAGATTTGAGAGTTGGAAGGAGAAGAGGAAGTGATACTCCAAGATTTTGAGAAAAAAATATTTAAATTTATAAAAGACTATAAAATTTTTAACAAATATGATAAAATTCTATTAGGAATTTCCGGCGGCAAAGATTCAATGTCTTTGCTTCATGTGATGTCAAAATTATCGAAAGCAATGGGATTTGAAATATCTGTAGCCCATTTAAACCATTGTATGAGAGAAGAAGCCGATAGTGACGAATCCTTTGTGAGACAAGCTTGTGAGAAACTAAAGATACCCTTTTTTTCGAAAAAAGTGGATGTTTTTACATACTCAAAAGAAAACAAGGTGGGCGTTGAAGTAGGGGGAAGAAACTTAAGGTATGAGTTTTTTTATGAAACATTAAGAAAATTAAGTTATAATAAAATAGCAACCGCCCATCATATGGATGATTTATTTGAAACAATGATTTACAGAATTTTGAGAGGAACCGGAATATATGGATTAGGCGGTTTAATCCCTATAGAAGAAGAAATAACAAAACCAATGTTATGTGTCGACTTGGAAGAAATCAAAAATTATGTTACAATTAATAATATAGAGTATGTGGAAGATAAGTACAATTATTCTTTGGATTATGCTAGAAATAAGATAAGATATGAAATTACCCCTTTTTTTAAGAAGATCAATCCAAGGTACAAAGAAAGTTTTTTTAGACTTGCAAAAATCATCTGGAGTTACAGAGAAGAAGTTAAAAGAAAGTTTGAAGAAAGAAGTGAGATAGGAAAAGAGTTGTTACAATTAAAATTAGAAAATGATTTTTTTGATGCCGAAACATTAAGAATTGCCTTTTTGAAGTTTGGTAAATATCCGCCAAATATGGAGGAAACAGAGAAAATTATAAAAATGCGCAATGGCGGAGTAAGAAATATAAACGGACTAAGTATAACGAAAAAAAGCGATACTCTACTTGTTAAAATTTGAGATACTTATAGAAGTGAGAAAAGAGGAGGTCTATGTCTTGCAAAACAAAAGAAACCAACCTAGAGTTTTTTGGCTATTATTAATATATATAACAATAGGTATTTTTATATACGTTGGAGTCAACAGCCTTATCGGTACTCAAGATGTTTCAAAAATAGAATATAGTGAGTTAGTTCAAATGTTGGAAGATAAAAAGATTGTTTCTTTAGAAATAGAAGACTCTGGTTATGCTAGAGCAAAAGATCAAAGAGGGCTTTATTACGAGACATATGCTCCTAATCTTTTATCGGACCAACAGTATGTTTATGGACTTGCAAACCAAGGGATAGAGATTAAATATGTCAGAAGCTTGGAAAATAGTTGGTGGATTTCTATCTTAACGTTTCTTTTGCCTGTCTTTTTACTTATTTTTCTTTTCACCCTTTTGTTTCGATCAAGTGCGGGCGGTGCAAATCAAGGTATGAATTTTATAAAAAGCCCTGCCAAAAAATATGATCCCAAAAAAACCCGCACCACTTTTAAGGACGTTGCAGGGGTTAAGGAAGCGAAAGAAGAATTAACAGATGTTGTAAAATTTTTGAAAGATCCAAAGGCTTTTAATAGGCTCGGAGCTAGAATGCCAAAAGGTGTACTTTTAGTAGGGGAACCAGGTACAGGTAAAACTTTACTCGCCAGAGCGGTGGCTGGAGAGGCGGATGTCCCGTTTTTTTATATTAGTGGTTCTGATTTTGTTGAACTTTTTGTTGGAGTAGGAGCAGCAAGAGTTCGAGATCTTTTCAACCAAGCTAAGGCTAACGCACCTGCTATTATTTTTATTGATGAAATAGACGCGGTAGGTAGACAAAGGGGAGCAGGTCTGGGAGGAGGTCATGATGAAAGGGAGCAAACCCTTAACTCCATCTTAGTGGAAATGGATGGATTCGATCCAAGTATTGGAATAATAGTTATGGCAGCCACAAATAGACCTGATGTTCTAGACAAAGCTTTGTTAAGACCAGGAAGATTTGATAAAAAAGTGGTAATTGATAGACCTGATGCCGAAGGAAGAAAGGACATATTAAAGATTCACTTTAGAGGCAAAAAAATAGCACCAGATGTTGATTTAGAAGTGTTAGCCCGAGCTACTCCAGGATTTGTTGGAGCAGATTTAGAAAATTTAGTCAATGAAGCGGCCCTTTTGGCAGCCAGAAATGGGGAAAAGTTCATTACAATGAAGGATTGCGAAGAAGCCATCGAAAGGGTTATAGTTGGTCCAGAGAGGAAAACGCGGGTGCTTTCTGATCAAGAAAAAGAAGTCGTTGCCTATCATGAACTAGGTCATGCTATTTTAGGAACATTCTTACCAAATGCTGATCCTGTACACAAGGTAACCATTATTCCTCGAGGTTACGCGGCCTTAGGGTATACTTTACAGTTACCATCTGAAGATAGGTATCTGATGAATAAATCTGAAATACTCGATGATATTGCAGTAATGTTAGCTGGTAGAGCTGCAGAAGAAATAATATTTGATGAAATAACCAGTGGAGCTGAAAATGATCTAAAGCGAGCTACAGAAATGGCCAGAAGGATGGTAGAAAGTTTTGGCATGAGCGAAAAAATTGGTCCTGTAGCTTGGGCTAGCGAAAGTGAGGAAACTTTTTTAGCACGTGAACTCTTTAGAGAAAAAAACTACTCTGATGAAACTGCAAAAGAACTGGATTCTGAAGTAAAGCAAATAATAAATAAAAGCTATGAAAAGGCTAAATCTATACTGTTAGAAAACAAAGAGAAACTCCAACTCATTGCCCAATATCTTTTAAAAAAAGAAACTATCACAGGAAAAGAATTAAAAGAATTATTACAAAAAGATATGGATGATCTGAAAGAATATGTAGAAAGTTTTGGTGTGACCTCAACTCGGGAAGAAGAAAAGGTGGTAAATTATGAATACCTTTCTAGAGAAAATAATCTCATTGAAAGGAAAGGAATTTAATTATTCCTTTAAGGTAAAAGATGAAAGTTATTTATGGTCAGAAGATAAAGAAGTTATAAGTTTACATGCTTTAAGCACCTCCTCTCTTTTAGAAGAAATACATAAATGTAGTTATAATACTATAAAAGATCTTTTGGAAAAAGATCAGGTTTCTGTAGTTTCACATAGTTGTATAGATCATCTGTCCTCGACCCCTTATTCTTTTAAGGTATTTATAAAGTTAAAAATAACTGACGTAACCTACAACAAAGTGCATTTTCAGGGAGAAGCATTTGATGAAATCGACAAAATTGCAACTTTTGAATTAACTCGAAATATTGTTTCCAAAAAGATTCTAAGAAAAAACTTAAATCACAAAATGGAGAGCATTAATTTGTCGGGACAAATTTCTGAGCGTTACACCTAAAGATGAGTAATTGTTGAATACATTAACACAAAAAATATCCCAAAGGGGGGAAAGAAAAGTGGCAAAAAAAAGTATTATGATAGTAGAAGACGATCCGGCGATCTCTGAAATGTTATCTTTGAACTTGACTAAAGAAGGTTACGAAGTAATAACGGCTGTGTCTGCTGATGAGGCTTTAAAGAAATTGGAGGAAAAAGATACCGACTTTTTCATTGTCGATATTATGTTACCAGGTTCAATGGATGGATTCGATTTAATTAGAATATTGAAATCCAGCGAAGATTACCGCAACACCCCTGTGCTCATATTGAGTGCAAAAGATGATGCTGCGGATAAAGTTGCAGGGTTAGAACTTGGTAGTGATGATTATGTCACAAAACCTTTTAATGTAAGAGAACTAATTGCAAGAATTAAAAGCATATTTAGAAGACAAGCTGCATCAGCGCAAATGAAAGAAGAAGGACCCAAAAAAATCACAGCCAAGGATTTGATTATTGACACTGAAAGATTAGAAGTTTGGGTAAATGGCAAACCAGTTAGCCTTACCCCATTGGAGTTCGACTTGCTAGTTTTTCTTGCTAAAAACGAAGGAAAGGTCTTTAGTCGAGATGTATTGTTGGATAAATTGTGGGGATATGACTACTACGGAGATACAAGAACAGTAGACGTTCATATCAGAAGGTTGAGAACAAAAATTGAAGAAGATCCTTCCAATCCAAAATACATAATTACAGTAAGAGGAAAAGGATACAAATTCAGAGATCCTGGAAAGGAAAGAAACTACTAAATATTCAATGGCAGAGGGTATTACCTCTGCCTTTTTTCCAGTTGCATTTTATTAATATTAATAAACCAGGTGAAAAATATTGGTCAATATATATATTATTGTTATTTTATTACTTGTCATCACAAATATTTTATTTATATATGCTTATTTGAGAAAGAGAAGAGAAGAAAATGCTCATCAACGGTTTAAAAATGAGATTGCAAAAAGTATAAATATAAACATAAAAAATCCTGTTGATGATTTTCTTCTGCATCAACTAAATTCATATATTAAAAATTTAGAAGAAAAATACAAATCCGAAAAATACAAAAGAAGGAACATATTTTCGATTCTAGACACCCTTTCTGAAGGAATAATATTGGTTTCTTTTAATCAAAATGAAATTATCAGGGTGGATTTTGCCAATTCTTTTGCTAAAAATATTTTTACAACAGAAAATTTTGTGGGTAGGTCATTAACAGAGGTAATTGATAATCATAATCTCATTGAATTGACTTTAAAAAGTTTTAAAACTAATAAAGACATGGAAGAGGAGACTTCATTCTATTATCCAGAAAAAAAATACTTCAGATGTCAAGTTAAATCAATAAATGTTGAAAATTATAGAGTTATTATTTTGTTAGATATCACGAAAGAAAAAAATTTAGAAGATCTAAGAAGAGAATTCTTAACCATCATGTCCCATGAAATGCGGACACCCTTATCCGTTATAAGCGGGTATTTAGAAACAATATTGCACGAACCTAATTTAAATGAAGAAATTTATCAACCCCTAAAAAAAATAGAAGAAGAAATTTCGAGATTAACGAGAATGTTTAACGACCTTTTAGATATAGAGAGATTGGAAAAAAATATAGGCGAAGAAAAAAGATTTGTGTTTTTCAATTTCTCTAATACGGTAAAGAGAGCTTTTGATTTCTTTAAAATTGTTGCTGATAAGATGTCCATTGAGTTTGAAGAAGAAATAGAAGATGATCTATACGTTTTCGGTAATGAAGATAGACTCCTGCAGGTAGTGTATAATATTTTAGATAATTCTTTTAAATTTACAGCTTTGAAGGAAAAGGGCGAAAAAAAAGTATGGTTAAGATTGTACAAAAATGATGATAACATAATTTTGGAAATTGAGGATACAGGAATAGGTATACCTTCAAAAGAATTAAAAAGGATCTTCAATCTATTTTACAGAGTAGATAAATCTAGGAGCAGGCAAGTCCCGGGTTTAGGGATTGGTTTGTACATAGTCAAAACAATTTTGGACAACCATAATGCCAGAATATATTTAGATAGCGAAGAAAACAACGGTACATTGTTTCAAGTTATACTACCTTTAAAAACAAGTATCGAAACGGAGGCTTAAAGTTGAGAGCATACGATATTATAAAAAACAAAAGGGATGCTAAAGAAAACACAAAAGAAGAAATAGCCTTTATGATCAATGGCTATTTAGAAAACCGTATTCCAGACTATCAAGTTTCTTCCTGGTTAATGGCTATCTTCTTCAATCATTTAACAGAGGAAGAAAGTTATAATCTAACGGATGTAATGCTTAAAAGTGGAGATATTATAGACTTATCAAGAATCACAGGTAAAAAAATTGACAAACACTCTACTGGAGGCGTTGGAGACAAAACTACAATAGCAATAGCACCTATGGTTGCCTCATTAGGGGTTAAAATAGCCAAATTATCAGGCAGATCCTTAGGGCACACTGGAGGGACCATCGACAAGCTTGAATCTATTCCCGGTTTTAAAACCTCTCTAACCACTAAAGAATTCTTTGAAATAGCGAACAATGTAGGGATTGTTGTGGCCGGACAGACTGGAAATATAGCCCCAGCAGATAAAAAGTTGTATTCGTTAAGGGACTCTACCGCAACCGTTGAGGAACTATCCTTAATAGCTTCCAGTATAATGAGTAAAAAACTTGCCATAACTAGTGATGGAATACTCTTGGATATCAAAGTGGGTTCGGGAGCATTCATGAAAAACTTAGAAGATGCCAAAGAGTTGGGTAGAATCATGCTAAAGATTGCAAAAAGATACGATAAAAATACTATTGCTTTAATTACCAATATGGATCAACCTTTGGGAGAAAACATTGGAAACGCATTGGAAGTAATGGAAGCAATAGATACAGTGAAAGGAAGAGGTCCAAAAGATTTTTCTGAGTTGTGTTTAGAAATCTCTTCTCATATGGCTTCTTTATCTGGTATAATAACCTATGAAGAAGCAAGGAAAAAACTAATAGAAAACATAGAACATGGTATAGTAAAAGAAAAAATGAAAGAATGGATAAAAGCTCAGGGTGGAAAAGAAGAAGTAGTTGATGATCCTAGTAAGTATCTTAATATAGCACCAAAAACTTTAGAATTCAAAGCAAAGGAACAAGGGTATATAACCTTTATTGATACCGAAAAAATAGGTTTAGCCTCAATGGTATTAGGAGCTGGCAGACAAAAAAAAGAAGATATCATCGACAAAAGTGTTGGTTTAACAATTAACAAAAAGCTTGGAGATAAAGTTGAAGAAGGAGAGACAATAGCCAAGTTGTTTGTCAGCGAAAAGAGCGACGTTGATGCCTCTCTAAAGCTTTTGAATGAGGCTTACAACATTAGTAAAGAAAATCCTAAAGGTATAAATAAAAATGTAATTCTTGATGTTTTGTTTTCCGATGAAAAAAGTTAAGATGGATGGAAAGTGGTGCAAAGGGACGCTAAATAAAGTTAAACAACGGAGGATCATTTATTGATGAAAAAGCTTATCTTTCTATTCTTGCTAATAATTCTAGCAATAAATTTATTTTCTGAAGAAGCTATTTTTATATCTCAAAACAACCCTCCTCTCAGTATGGAAGCTATCAAAAATCAAGATTATTTTTATATTAATGTTGAACATCTTTCCAAATATGATAGTATGGTAATGAATCGCACTTCCAGAATAATGTATATAATATACAATAAAAATGTCTTAGAAATTAGTTTGAATGATTACTACTCCAAAATAAATTTTATAAACAAATATAATAATTCCGTACTGATTGTTGATGAAAACGTGTATATAAGGGAAGATGTCTTATCTACATTCTTACAGTTGAACCGTTTTAAAGATATTGACAGTATATTCTTCTATTCAGAAATTCCAAAAATAACTAACTCTAATGTAAGTACGAGTGAAATCGAAATTGGATTCAATTCATATCTTTCAAAAGATTCGATAACTTTAACTAAAATAACAAAAGATGGAGATTACTTATTAAGCATAAAACCTGTTGCCCCGATGGAAAGTATTCCAGATAACTTCGATTATTCATACTCAAACAATACTGCTTATTTAAAGTTCAAGAGTGATTTCAACTATGAAGTTAATTTAAATGGAAAAAATTTATCTATTATTATCGATAAAAAAACTATTTCAACAAGTGCAGATACGGATAAAACCACATCTAAAAATGAAGGGCTTCAATACATTGAAAAAATCGAAGAATTAAACGGACAACGTTTAAAAATTTACCAATTGATCGTTGATCCAAAAATATATCAAATAAAAGTTGATTTGAATAATTTAGGAACACGTTCCGATGTGTATTCATTTTTAAAAGATAAAAATCCGATCTTTTCTGTTAACGCTTCTTTTTTTGATCCTCAAACCTTAGAACCAGTTGGGAATATAATATCCGATGGCACACTATTACATTTGAGTTCCTATTCACGACCTGCACTAATTATAGGAACAAATTTTCTAGACATTGACTATATTAAATTAGAATACCAGTTACATATTGATAACCTACTTTTTTGGGTAAAATCCATTAATTCTACGTGGAAAGGTGACGTTAAATTATATACTCATCATTATAAGGGAAACATAGCGGAAACAGAAGGAAATTATGTTTTTTTCTTAATCGATGAAAATAATCGGATTATATCAAAAAACAAAACAACTCCTTCTGAAGGAGAAAAATTAGTACTTATAGATAAAAAATACGAAAAATACCTGGGAAATATATCGTTGGGAACAAAAATTGATTTCACGCTTAATAAAAGCGAAAATTTGCCAAACGATCCTACTTTACTTTTAGAGGGAGGACCTATATTAATACATTCCAAATATACCCAAGAACAACTAGATGCTGAAAAGAAAAGTTACTCCAATGGAATAATTTATAGTAAAGCCCCAAGAACCGTAGTTGCGATAGATAAAGATCGAAATATCAATTTAATGGTCATTGAAGGACTTGATAATCCTGAAACAGGTCTTACATACGATGAAACAAAAAACTTGCTATTTGAATTGGGCGAGTTTGAAGTTGCAATGATGCTAGATGGTGGTAGTTCTTCAATAGTTTATTACGAAGGTGAAATACAAAATTTTAAAAACGAAAAAACACGTAATTATATTCCGGTACTTTTAAGTGTTTATGAAAAAATCCTGTAGTTAAGAAATGGATTGAGAATGGAGGGGTAACATTGAGTGAATACAACGCTGAAAAAAAGAGGATCGTAGGATTCTTTGGACATCATGGATGCGGTAAAACTACCCTTATGGATGATGTCCTTGTAAATCTTGGATTAACCGATAGAATAGGTCAAAGACATTTAGACAAGGATCCAGTTGAAAAAGAAAAAGGAGCAACCTTTTCCAACCACATTTTCTCGTTCGATTTAGATGATTCAAGGCTCTACTTTTTTGATACCCCAGGATCTTTAGACTTTATAGGAGATATACAAATAGCTTTAAACGCAGTGGACAACGTAGTTATTGTAATAAACGCTTCTGCTGGTGTAGAAGTAACAACTGAAAGAATTTGGAATATGGCAAGAGAATTAAATAAACCGATCGTATTTTATGTAAACCAAATGGATAAAGAAGGAGTGAACTTCGGGAACTTAATTCAAGAACTTAAAGAAAGTTTTGAAGACGAAATAAGAATAGTTCCTTTCCAAGTTCCCATAGGCGAAGGCCCAGATTTTAAAGGTATTATAAATCTTTTATCAAATGACGTATTTACATATGAAGAAGGAACAGGCAAATCTTCCAAACAAAGCGAAATTCCAGATAACGCCAAAGATTATTTGGAAAGATTTCATTCTGAAATAATAGAAGATATTGTTGAAACAAACGAAGAACTAATGGAAAAGTATTTTGAATCAGGTGAAGAAGGATTAAGTCAAGAGGAACTGATTTCCTCACTTCATAAAGCGTATGATGAAGATAAAATAATTCCTGTATTAATTGGATCCGCTTTAAAAAATATCGGTTTTGATCAATTGATAAAGGCTTTAATCAGTTTTGGAATGACACCACTTGAAAGAAAATTTTACACTGAAGAAGGTATTGAGATTTCTTCCCAAGAAGATGGTCAATTTTTAGGTATTATCGTTAAAAATGAAGTAGACCCATTCGTTGGAAAACTCACTTATCTAAGAGTCATTAGCGGTTCTTTAAAAGCCGGTTCTAGTATCTATATTGTTGAAGAATCCACAAGAGAAAAGATTTCCCATATCAATATACCTAGATTTGATAAGAACGAAGAAGTGGAAATGGCTGGCGTTGGAGATATCTTAGTTATACCTAAGCTAAAATCAAGTAAGATAAATCAAACCGTATCCAGTGAAGAAACGTCAAATAGGCTGAAATTACCTGAATTTCCAGAACCGATGATATCTAAGTCCATAGCTCCTAATTCTAAAAATGAAATAGACAAAATTACTGAATCGTTAGCAAAAATAGCAGAGTCAGATCCAACATTTAAATGGGAATTCGATTCTGAAACCGGCGAAACGGTCATAAGTGGTATGGGAACAGTTCATCTAGAAATAATGATAGAGAAATTGAAAAAGAATTTCGGTATTGATTTTGAGGTAGGAAAACCAAAAATTGCTTACAAGGAAACTATAAGAAGCAAAACACAGGCCGAGTACAAACACAAAAAACAAACCGGAGGTCATGGCCAATACGGTCACGTTAAAATAGAAATTGAACCACTAGAAAGAGGGAAAGGCTATGAATTTGTTGATAAAATCGTTGGAGGCGTCATCCCAAAAAATTTCATACCATCAGTAGACAAAGGTATCAGAGAAGCTATCAAAAAAGGTGTTTTAGCTGGTTTCCCGGTTGTTGATATTAGGGTTACACTCTTTGATGGTTCTTATCATGAAGTTGACTCTTCAGATATTTCATTTCAAATAGCTGCAAGACACGCATTTAAAATAGCCATGGAAAATGACAACCCAGTTATTTTAGAACCAATTATGCATGTTGAAATATTCTTACCCACTGAAAACACAGGAGACGTTATCGGTGAAATTACAGCAAAAAGAGGAAGACCTTTAGGAATGGAATCAGCGGGGAAAGGATACGATAAAATAGTAGCTGAAATCCCACTGGCCGAAATGTTGGATTTTTCACCTCGTCTCAGCTCTATTTCCTCAGGAAAGGGTTATTTTACCATGAAATTTTCCCATTATGCTGAAGTAAGCCCTGATATACAAAACAAAATAATAGAAGAAAGAAAAAGAGAAGAAGAATTACAAAAATAAAATGGGGCTATGCCCCATTTTTAAATAGCTTTTGCTGATTTGTGCAAAAAGCTTTTTTAAGTTTGCCGCATTGTGTAAACGATGTTTTTTTGCAGCTTTGTGCAAAATGATTCTTTATAATGCCTTAGAAACAATTTCCATATTCTCATTTGTGAAACAAATGATGTGTTGCTTTAGAAATGTTTTCCAAAATCTCGTTTGCTACGCAAACGATGTTATACGAACTTGGGTTTCTTAAGGGGCGAAGCCCCTTAAAGATTATGGGTGGGGAGCGGGGTGAAGGGGCGCTAAATAAAATTTTTAACGACAATATTAAATAATAAAAAGGAGAGATGCATTGTGTCTATTACAACAAAAACAGGTGATAAGGGTGAAACTTCTCTTTGGAGTGGAGAAAGAGTATCAAAAGACGACATAAGAGTGGAAGCTTACGGTACCGTAGATGAATTAAACTCATTTCTTTCAGAAGCAAATTATTATCTAAAATCTCATGAAGTAAAAAAAATAATAAACGAAGTACAGAATAATTTATTCAAAGTAGCAGGAGAGCTAGCTTCCAAAAGCCAAAAATATAAATATCCTATTCAAGAAGAAGATGCACTTAAAATTACGAATTATGTTTATGAATTTGAAAACAGGTTGAATCTAAAAGGCTTCGTAATGCCGGGAAAGACCATACAATCTGCAAAATTAGACATTTGTAGAACAATAGCACGAAGAGCAGAAAGACGAATTATCGCTTTAGATAAAAAAGAACCGTTATCGGAACCATTAAAAAAATATGTAAATCGATTATCTGATCTGTTATTCGTATTAGCCCGTTTTGAAGAGTACATAGAAGATAAAATTGAATTCAAAAAATGGTGAGGGAGTTAAAATGTTCTGCATCAAATTAGAATTGAAAATTAGGTTATTCGGAATCAGCTCTTTGAAAGACAAAAGATCGGTAGTGAAAACACTGATAAACTCACTAAGAAAAAAGTACAATGTATCTGCTCTAGAAGGAAATTATAACGACTCGAAAAATTACTTGGGAATATTCGTATCGTCGTTAAGTCAAAGTAGAGATTACTTACTAAATCTTATCGAACAAATAGAGGATGACATCGAACTTAATTATGGTTTAGAGATTGAAAAGGAAGACTACTCAATTTTTTAGGAGAAGGGGCGCTAAAGCAAGTTTTAGAGTTTCTAAAGAGATTATTACGACATAGTTAGGAGGATATAATTTGGAATTAACCAGCACTATAGAAGAATTAAAAAAGTATTTAAAAATAACTATTAAGTCTAAAAAAAGATTAGAACATATCTACAATGTTGTTAATTTCTCAAAAAAATTAGCCCAAATCCACAGACTTCCAGAAGGAAAAGTTGAAATTGCAGCGTTAGGACACGATTTATTTCGAGATGTTGAACCAAACCGATTAATCAAATTGGCAGCGTTTTATAAAATTCACCTCGATAAATTCGATAAAAATCGCCCCATTCTCTTGCACGGAAAGGTAAGTGCGGAATTTTTGGCAAGGAAATTCCATATTGACGATGATATATACCAAGCGATATATTATCATACCAGCGGTTATGAAAAAATGGGTGATATAGGAAAAACGCTTGTTATTTCCGATTCAGCCGGAGATGACAGGGATTTTGAAGGGGTTGAAGAACTGAGAAAGGTATCGATCATATCTTTGAATGAAGGGTACAAATTAGCGATTAAAAATAAAATAAGCTATGCATTAGCGAAAGAGAGGTACATATTAGAAGATACATATAAGACATGGAACGCACTGTGTCAAATTTGATGAATTAGAATCAATTTCCACCTAAGCCATATTCGTTTTCTGTGTTATCCAACACATAAATTCTATTACTGGAAGGCAAGAATACTAACGGGTCGTAATTTGTATCAGCCTTTTTAACTTCGAAGTGAAGGTGAGGACCTGTACTTAAACCTGAATTTCCCACTCTTGCTATCATTTCGCCTTTTTCGACATATTGGCCTTCATACACATTTATTTGAGAGAGATGACCGTAAACATAAGAATCATTGGAAGATTCTATTTCAACCATCAAACCATATCCTCCATTTTCGCCAACGAACTTCACTTTTCCCGCTTCAACGCAAAAAACGGGCGTACCAATAGGCGCTGCAAGATCGATTCCTTTATGAAAAGAATACTCTTTAGTTATAGGGTGAACCCTATATCCATAAAGAGAAGAAATAGTGCCATAAACCGGCCATATTATATTTCTTTCGTTATTGAAACCTTTTCCTACAACACTTTTAGGGATAAAAAGTTTTTGATTTACAAAAATAGTTGTCGTATTGAGGTTGTTTGCTTTAACTATATCAGAAACACTAGTGAAAAATAATTTAGCAATATAAGTTAGGTTATCTCCCTCTTTGACTTCATAGATATACCCTTCCGGTTGAGGGATTAATATTACTTGTCCAATTTTTAAATTGTTGGGAGATAAATTAGAATTCCAATCCAAAATAGTTGAAATGGATACATTGTATTCAATTGAAATACTATACAATGTTTCGTTACTTTGAATTTGATGTTCCACAATAGAATAAGACGAAAACGTTAATACCGCCAAAATCGAGATAATAAAGAATAGAACTGTTCTTTTACGAATGCCCAAAGTTTTTCCTCCCTGTAATGGTTCAACAGATGAATAACGAATACGAAGTTATTATACCATAGGATAATCTTTCTCTAGTAAAAAATAAATTAACAATTTCTAAATTTACTTCCTCTTATTTTGATTTTTCTAATCATTGACATCTATTAAAATTGGTGCTAAAATAGAAAAATCTCTTCTGAGAAAAGCCTATGATTGCCAATAAGGTAAAAATGGGCTTTAATTTTTTAAATATTTTCAATAAAATGGGGGAATATTTTTAATATGCTTTTATTTTATTTAATTCCAGCTATTTTGTTAGGATGGTCCTTAGGCTCCAACAATTCTTCCAATATATTTGGACCAGCTGTAACTTCTGGACTGGTTTCATACAAAAAAGCTATTATTGTATCTGCATTTTTTGTTTTTGTCGGTTCGGTTGTTGGAGGTATAAATGGATTAAACACCTTGGGGGCTTTGACCAATTTAAATATTGAACTACTGTCATTAGCCTTATTTTGTGCTTTTTTAGCGATGATATTTATGAGTTTCTTCGGGCTTCCCGCATCTGCTACCCAGGCTGTTGTGGGAGCTCTGATCGGTTTAAGTATTCTAAAAGGAACATTCAATTCAGCCATTTTAACAAGAATTTTCATTTCATGGATACTTACACCTATTGGTGCCTTAATCTTTGCTTTTATATTATATAGACTTTTGGCCTTAATGTTTAGAAAATTTTTGGGGATTACAGCCCAAGATAAATTCTTAAAAGTACTAACATGGCTCGCTATTTGTTATAGTGCATACTCATTAGGTGCAAACAACGTTGCAAACGTTACTGGAGTATTTGCAGACGTTTTACTTACTCCTAGCTTTTTACTTATTATAGGTGGTTTATCAATAGCAGTTGGAATTTTAACTACCAACAAAAAGGTTTTGTATACCGTAGGGAAAGGAATTGTTGAATTGGACCATTTTTCATCATCTGTATCGATTTTGGGGACAGGGGTTACCTTGTGGATCTACTCTTTAATTGGTGTCCCCGTCAGTGCTGCACAGGCTACAATAGGTGCTATTGTGGGTGTTGGAATAGCAACAGGTACTAGAACTTTTGATACAGGCACGATAATGAAAGTAATATTTGGTTGGGTAGGAACACCTATGATTTCTGGAATTATTTCTCTTATAGTATTATTTTTAATTCAATTATTATCTTAAAAAGAGGGGAGTTGCTAAACTCCCCCTTTTTTATTTTGAAAATTGTTTGTCCATTATATATTGGTCTATTCCTTGAGCGGCTTTGTGCCCGTCTGCAACTCCATGAATTACATCTGGCCCATGCACTATATCGCCACCTGCAAACAACCATGGTACACCTTCCACTTGACCGTACTCGTTTGTTTTTATCCTTCCTCTTTCTATCTTCATGTTATTTTGGATCTCTTCCGGCAGATAGCTGTAATCCGGAGCCTGTCCAACAGTCATTACCACCATATCCGCATTTATCGTAATAGTGTTACTTTCATCGTATTTTGGATTGAATCTTCCGTTTTCGTCGAATACTTCCACACATTTCCTAAATAACACACCTTTCACTTCTCCATTTTCAACTATTACCTTCACGGGACCCCATCCTGGATGGAAAATTACCCCTTCTTCTCCGCCCTCAACAATCTCGTCTTCATCAGCAGGCATCTCATCAAAGTTTCTCTCTAAACTGAGGACATGTACTTCAGATTTATTATATTCCATGTTTTGGAGTCTGAGCATGGACCTTGCAACATCCATGGCAACATTTCCTCCCCCTATTACTACAAGGGATTTCGGTATATATGGTTTTGGCCCTTCTCCTCTGACATAATTTTTCATTTCTTCTAAAATTGTCAAAGAATCAAAGACTTTTTCATGATCAGATCCTTCGATGGGAAGCTTTCTACCTTTGTTGAATCCAGTTGAAACAAATATTACATCGTTTTTTGCTTTTAATTCTTCTAAAGTGATATCCTTTCCAACTTTTGTATTCGTTATTATCTTTACTCCCAGTGATTTTATGTAATTTACATCTTGCTCAAAAGCCGTGTCTGGAAGTCTATAAGCAGGACCTCCATAATTAAGAACACCGCCTGGCCTGTTCTTTTCCTCATAAACAGTTATTTCATATCCCATTAAAGACAAGAAATAAGCTGCAGAAAGTCCGGCAGGTCCAGCTCCAACGATGGCAACCTTAGCGTTAGCCTTTTTTATAATTTCCTGATCTAAAATCTCTGGATATTTATCCTGTGGAACGTTATCCACTATATATCTTTTCAACCATCTTATGGCTATAGGTTCTCCTCTGTGACCTATGGTACAAGCTGTTTCACATCGATGAGTACAAATTCTACCGCATACCGCGGGCAAAGGATTTGTTTTATAAAGATCTTTCAAACCCGTTTGAAGATCATCTGTATATATATCCTTTATGTAATCTGCTATGTTCATATGTGCTGGACATGTCTTTTCACAAATATTACATTCCACACATCTTGAAGCCTCTTTTACAGCCTGTTCTTTTGAAAATCCTTTAACCATCTCGATGAAAGAGGCTTTTCTAATTTCTGGTGGATCAATTTCCATCTCTTCTCTTTCTAAGTCAAGTAAGTCTGAATCTTCATCTCTAACATAACCTAGTGGTTTTTTAATTCCATGGATTCCTTCCTCTGTGGGGATAAAAAAGAAGGTATTTGGATCTTTAGATATATGCACATATTCTTTGGTCATCTGTAACGAACCAGTGGTGCATATATCTACACATAAACCACAAAAGCTGCATCTTCCATAATCTATAGCAGGCCTTTGTGGTTTAGAACCTTCTACATCTGGGAGTTCTTCGAACTCTATCATAGTTATAGCATCTGTTGGACATATTTTTGAACAAGTACCGCAACCGATACATTTTTCCCAATCGTTTATATGAAAACCTCTATATCTATCCGAAGCCTCTCGAGGTGTTATTAAGATATCTTCCATAGGAACACTAACAGGCTTTTTCGTAAGGTATTTCCAGGCCCTTGATGGAGCAAAAAAGCTTTTTTCAGGTGTATTCATCATATTCACCTCTTCTTTTATTTTTTATCTGTCTATTTCTGGAGGACATACCCCCATTGTTTCCATCCAAAGCGCTGCATCCTCTATCCTCGTACCGGGCAAATATTTTTCTACCCCCAATAAACCTTGTGGATAGGATGCCCCCCTAACAGCAACTCTATAAGGTTTATCTTCTCCTTCTGAAACCATATAATAACCATATTCTCCTCTCGTGCATTCGATATGAGTGTAAACTTGACCTTTTGGAACACGCCATCTTAAGGCATTTCCACTAGATATTTTGTTCCATACTTTACCTTTTTTGGGCATTTTTTCAATTACCTGCCTTATTATTTTTATGCTCTGATAGATTTCGAGGTATTTGAAATAAACCCTTGTATATCCATCTGAATAGTTTGCGGTTGGGACATAAAATTCTACTTGGTCATACCTTGCATACGGGTCTACTTTTCTAATATCGTATGCTTCTCCCACAGCCGATCTCATACCTATTCCAGTAACTCCCAACTCCCAAACAACCTCTGCAGGTAACAACAATTTATCTTTGGTTCTTCTCTGAAAGAGGGAATTCTTGAGAATCAAATCTTCATATTCTGGAAGTCGATTTTCTAAATAATCGAGAAAACTCTTTATCTTTTCGATAGTTTCCACACTCAAATCCTTTCTTACGCCACCTGGTACGATATACATATGGTAAACTCTTGCCCCCGTTATCTCTTCAAAGATATCCAATATAAGATCTCTATCTGCGAGTCCCCAATTGGGTCCAGTGTAGAGTCCCACAGGTCCTCCTATTCCTCCAAGGGACATTAGATGATTTGCGATTCTTGCTAGCTCTAAGATTATCATCCTTATCCAATGAGCTTTTTCAGGGACTTCAATTCCTGTTAATTCCTCTATCGCCATGGCGTAAACCATCTCATTAATGTCAGGTTCTGGTACACAAATCCTTGGTATGAGCGCAAGGTTATTCATCCAAAGTCTTCTTTCCATAAGTTTTTCAAATCCTCTATGCAACATACCAGGCATAGGCCTTGCCCTGACGATAGTATCTCCATCAACATACATATGTACGCTGAAATTCCCGTGCATTCCCGGATGATTTGGTCCCAAGTATAATTTAAGTTCTTTCATTTATTCCACCTTCTTTTATGACTTCTTTCACAACGTTTTTGGAAAGTTCCACATCATACTTTCTATCAGGAAATTTACGCTTAGAATACTCTAACGGATCAAAATCTTTTCTCATAGGTGGTTTATCGTCCCATAATTCTAAGAACAACGGTTTTTCAGAATCTGAATTACCTTCAAACTTCACACCAAAGAACTCATGGATATCCCTTTCGTAGTATCTGGCACCAGGGAAAATATCTATGATGCTTATATATTCGGGGTTTTCTCTTTCTATCTTTGTTTTTACTAAAAAAGTAATCCCATTTGTCCAATTGAAGAGGACATAAACTAACTCAAATTTGTTTTCTTCAATCCAATCGACACAGGTTATCATGCTCAACTGTTTCCAACCTTTGTCCTTTAAATAGGTCAATATTGTTGGTACATTATTTTGATCAACAACTATGCTTATTTCATTTTTCTTTGGTGTTGAGAAATCTTTTATATCTAAACTTTTTTCAAGAATACTTATCAATTCTTTGGTATCATTCGTGAAATTCATCCTTTACATACACCTCCCCTAAAGAACGGATTTGGTTATTTCGATACCAATCGTAATTTTCAACATATTTTTTCCATCCATTGGCTTCACCTTTTGTTATCATGTTCTCAAGAGTTTTAAAAGTATTCATTATAGCCTCAGGCCTTGGCATACATCCGGCAAGGTAAAGATCAACTGGAAGATAATAATCTAACCTGTTGATCACTGCATAGGAATCATAGTATATTCCTCCGTTTAAAGTACAAGACCCAAAACCCACAAGATATTTTGGAGTCATCATTTGTTCATAAGTGTATATAACTCTTCTTAAAGTTTTAACGCTCAGATAACCTGTTATAAGTAGAACATCCGCTTGACGAGGCGTTGCCATAGGACCCATACCCAATCTTTCCATATCGAATCTAGCTGTCATAGTTGGCGGAAGTTCTACCGCACCACAACCTGTGCAATAATGAAGCATCCATAAAGATTTACCTCTGAAGATGTTCTTTATCTTTTCCCAAAAAGTTATAGTATCGTTTAAATCTTCTTCAAAGATGTTCATCTGTTCTATTTTCTCTTCATTTGTCATACGTTCACCCCCAGTCCTGTAAAAATTACTATCGCAGCTTGAACTAGTGATAGCACTATTGGAACTCCGTAGAAGAATGTTACAACATTCTCTATTCTAAAACGAGCCGAAACAGCATATATCAATGTAACTAAGGTATAAACAAAAAAGTATTTTATTAAGTATTCAATTAAATTTCCTCCTCCTAAAAATAGGTTCACAAACAAACCGACTTCAACTAACGTTGCAAACTCGTGTTGTAGCATCAACATACCGAAATGTTTTCCTCCATACTCAACCATAGGTCCAGAAGCTATTTCTGCTGGTGCTATGGGCGTATCAAATGGGACCTTGTTAAGCATACCAAGTAAGGATATAAAAGCTACTATAGCTCCTAAGGGCATAGTAAAAATATGCCATCCGAAAATCCCATTCATTTGTTGTACCTGTGCCAATTCACTGAGTGAAGAAGTACCATAAACGTGTATCATGCCGAATACAACTATCATAAATGGGACTTCATAAGCAACCATCTGGGTCAACGCCCTCATAATACCTATTCCTGCCCAGGCGTTTCCAGAACCGGAAGCACTCATGGCCATCCCAAGAGAACCTATTGCTAATAAATAGACAACTACAAAGAAATTATCAAGGCCATTAAAAGCCACGATATCGCCAAAAGGTAAAAACATAAAAGTGGCAATAGTTCCTCCCAAAGCCATCATCACACCAAAATCATAAATAAAACCATGTGTTATAGATGATTTTGATAGAGCTTTGAAAATATCCATAAAAGTTTGATACCATGGTGGTCCTACTCTTCTATGAACTTTAGCCGTAACTTTTCTTTGAATACCATCAAGAGATACTTGCCATAAAAATCCGATGAAAACTATCATCAAGGCTATCAAATAACTCATATTTTATCACCCCAGAAAAAGGCTATTGTTATTATCACAGAGATCCAAAACACACCTACAGAAGCGTTTGAAGAAAAGAACCAACTTCTGACAAGACGGCCAAACTCGTTTACTCTTAAAGCTATGGCATCATAAAATTTTTCCACTGATGGATGATTTTTATACAATCTTTCAAAAGGAGCGTAGTAGTTTTTGGCATAATGATAAGATTCAGGATCGTATATAAATTCGCCAGCAGTGTAAGTGTTCATTTGATCAACGGGCCGAGCATTTTTATGTGTGTAAAAAATTAAAGCCGCTATAATGAAACCTATTACGAAGACGGCTGTAATCACTAAAGAATCCCACATGCCACTAAAGGAATATATTTTTGAGCCTTCTACACTGATTGGAACAATATTCAAAGAAGCCTGAATTTTCGAAATAAATCCTAACATTTGAGAAGGAAACACACCAAAATATATTGTCAGTAAGGACATCACAAGCATAGGGATTTGCATCATAAAGGGAACTTCTTTCACATCGTTGTGTTTAGGTGATAATTGACCTAAAAATACTGTAGCAAGAGGTCTAAAAACGTACATGAAAGACCCTATACTTCCAAAAAAGGTGGCAAAAGCTATAAACATAAGTCCTTTGCTCGCTAAACCTTGAAAGATCAGCCATTTTGACGCAAATCCACTGGTGGGTGGTATCCCGGCAATGGAAATTATGGCAATCAAGTAAGCGGCAAAGGTTACAGGCATCTTTTTAATCATCCCACCCAGTTCGCTCATATTTGTGGTACCCGTTCTATAGGCTACCGCTCCGATAGTTAAAAACATAGCGGCTGATGCCATTGCATGATTGAAGATGTGCATCATTCCACCCGCGAATCCTACTTGATCTAAAAGCGAGATACCTATCAATATGTATCCTCCATTCGCGACGGTAGAATAAGCTATCAATCTTTTAGCGTCTTCTTGTTTTATTGCCATAAGGGTTCCAACTATAATGCTTATTGCTCCCAAAACCATAATTATATAATTTTCATAAGGGACACCGATTATATGAATGTGGTTAGAAAAAATCTGCGAAGTGGGTATAATTGCACTAACCAACAACGCTATAAATGCCCCCATTTTAACTAATCCTCCCGAAAGAACTGGAGAAAAAGTGTGAGGAGCGTTCCCATGGGCAATGGGGAGCCACGTGTGAAATGGGAAAATTCCTAGTTTTGCAAGTCCCGCGATAATAATTACAAAATAAGCCATTACAGCCGTATTGGGACTGCTAATTAAATTCTGTGAAATACTTTTTATATCAAAGGTTTGAAACAGTGAATATAAATACATTATTGCAAAAAACATTGAGAAAGAACCAATCGTGCTGATTGCATAATAAACTACAGAGGCCTTCCTTGATTTACCAAGGGGGATTATAAACAAAGAAGACCAAACTACCATCTCCCAAAATATAAATAACGTAAGGAAATCCTTGGCAAAGAACACCCCCAACGTAGAAACTACAGAAAACACGTAGAGCATATTGTATGAAGCCGGATTAACCATTTTTTCTACCCAATAGGGATTAAAAAAAGACACAAGAAAATAAGTTAAAACCATTATTATGGAAAAGAACCAACCATAATTAGAACTCACCAATTGCAATGAAAATCCTCCAAAAGACCAAAGGTTAAATACTGTTCCAACATCGTTCATATATCCAAACAAAAATACCAACACAAACAACGTTGAAAAAATGGTAAAGTAACTACCCAACTTTTTGTTTATCTTTGTCAAGAAAAAAGTCAAAACCGATAACAACAAACCTGTAATTAACAGAGAGTTTAACGCCATCTACATCACTCCCACTGACAAATAAGATAAGGATTCCTTCAAAGGTGTTGATACGTTCTGCACAAAATCTCCAAATAATTCTGGGTAGATTCCTCCCATAATGAATAAGAACCCAACAACTACCGCTACGACACTTATGACAAATAGCCTGTTCATCGAAAATTTGGTTGTTAATTTTTCAGTTGCTTCCTCGTGTTCTTCACCTGGTACCCATAGTTTGACTAGCATCCTTATATAATAAACACCTTCCAACAAACTTCCCAACAATATTACTAATGGAATAATCCAGTTGGTATTAAAAGCAGTGTTTATAATGTTGAATTTTGCATAAAAACCGTAGAACAAAGGAAGACCAATCAAAGACAAAGCAGAAACTGTAAATCCAAAACCTACTAGAGGATACTTTCTAAATATTCCAGCAGCTTTATCGATAGAATCACTTGAATTATTCTCATAAACGTTCGCGGTTGTAGAAAACATCACTAACTTAGCAAAGGCATTATTTATTAGTTGTAAAACAGCTGCGTACCCCCCACCTATTAAAAATAGTCCAGTAATTAATCCTGCCTGTCCAATACTTGAGAAAGTAAGTATTTCTCTCATATTCTTTGTAGCTGTGGCAGAAGCTTCGGCAAAGATAAAGGTAATGAAAGTAATTGCGATAAATATATTAAACAAAGGCCCGCTAACGGTAATTAAATTGGAAAAAAACCTTCCAAATACCAAAAAAATCGTTGATGCATAGACAGCAGAAAATAATGGGGCAGTCAAGGTGTTTACATTAGAATAAATACCTCTAACCCAACTATTAAAAGGTATAAGTTTTGCCTCAACCGCTAAACCTGAAAAAATTAAAATGGAAACTATCAGTTGAATATTTTGTGAAAGTCCTGAAAAGTGAACGGACAAATCAGACATGTTAAGACTTCCAACAACGGCATATACAATAATTATTCCAAGTAAATACAAACTAGATCCCACAGAACCTAAAACCAAATAATTAAACGTTTGATGGTACTTTCCATGTAAAGTTGATATTATATAAGCTGAAATGGTAGCTATTTCAAAGAAAACGTAGAAGTTGAATAAATCGTTAGTTAAAACCATTCCATTAAGTCCGGCTAAAGCTATTAACAACGGCAATGAATATTTACCAATTTTCCTTATTCCAATCAGAGAAGAAACAAAAAACAAAACATTAATTAATACTATCCCGAATAAAGAATAATTATCTACCAACAAGTTGATACCAAATGGTGGTTGCCAACCTCCAAGTTCGTAACTTCCTTTTTGTACAAAAAAAGCAAAGATGGTATTTAAAACCAAACCAAAAAACAAAAGAGATTTCGAAAAGTTTTTAAACATTACCCCAACGAACGCTAGAAGTAAAGGGATAACAATTAAAAGCACAGGATTAATCATCTGAACCACCTCTAATTTCGTCTATTTCGATAGACCCTTTTTCAAAGTATACTTTTCTAATAAAAGCCAAGCCTAAAGCGGTAGTTCCAAAACCGATAACAATCGCAGTTAACACCAACGCTTGAGGGAGTGGATCAACATAATTTGAAATAGATTCAAGCGTTATAATTGGTGCGTTACCACCTTTAACGTATCCAATAGATATAATGAATAAATTCAAACCTAATTCTAAAAGGTTCAGTGAAATAAGCATCTTAATCAAATTCTTCGATGAGAGTAAGCCGTAGATTCCAACAAAAAGAAGCGCTAAAAATAAATATTGAATCATTCTTCTCCCCCCTGTGTTAAAAAGTTTCCAATGATATTTGACAATTCAGAACCAACTTTTAAGCCTATCAAAACGTATAGTATAGGTGTTAATCCTGCGCTGAAAAGTTGAGCAATCTCGCCCGAAGGCAAAAAGTTGTATAAAAATGAATTAAAAGCAAAAAGCCCTATTAACCCTAAGACTATAACCAAAACTCCCGAGGTACCTTCAAGTACATTGAAGGCTTTCATCTTCTCTTTAAATTTATCATCGCTTATGTACATCAATAAAACTGATGAGGCTATCATAGCACCACCCGGGAATCCTCCACCCGGAGTTAAATGGCCATGAATGAATATATATATTCCAACGATCAATATAATGCCTGTTATAATTCGAACACCAGCTTTGAGAATGAAATTTGGTTTTACTCGAAAGATAAGCCTTTCTTTTCCTACATTTAAAAGCAAGGCTACCCCCATTGCCGAAATGAAAAGGACGGTTAATTCTCCTAAGGTGTCAAATCCTCTATAATTAACAACTACAGAAGTAACAATATTAGCCGATCCTGTTTCCGGTGAAGGTCTGGTTTCATCTACGTTCTTTTCTATATATTTTTGTGAAACGGTATTATTTAAATCTCTCTCACCGTACTTTGGAAAGAAACTTTCTGAATCGTACAGTAATGAAAAGATAAAAAAGGCTAAAGCAAACGTTAACAAAGCTGAGATAAACTTCTTCATTATTTTTCACCACTCTTTTTCATAGTCATCAATGTAAATACGAAGAGCGAGGTCATCAAACCAGAACCTATAACAGCTTGAGTTATAGCAACATCTGGAGCTTTCATGATTATGAATTCCACAACTGAGAGCAAAGACGTTATAGATAAAAAAACAATGGAATTTAACAACTTTTTCGATTCAATAGCCATCAAAGCGAAGAGGATCATTATAAAACCAATGATTACACCAATTGTTTCAATCATCTTGACTCATCTCCTCTTTTTCATACAAACCTTTTAAGTCATCTTTTTGTAATTTTGCTATTTTTGCACCATGTAAGTAGGAGGCGCGAGCTAAAACGGAACTCCCAACGGGATTAGTGATGGTCATAAAAACAACTAAGATTAGTGACTTCAAAAACCACGAAGGGTTTAAAAATCCAACTCCTAAAATTAAAGAAAACGCACCTAAAGTAGTGGCTTTTGTACCTGCCTGTATTCTATTGAAAACATCCGGCATTCTGAATATTCCCAAACCTCCCAACAGATAGAAAATTCCTCCAATAATTATTAAAACATCTCCGATCACCTTCATTTTTTCGCCTCCAAATATCTTGAAAGAACAACCGTTTCCAAAAAGGATAGCACTCCATAAACTATTGCAATATCCAAATAAATTTCATTTTTAAAAATATGTGATAGCAAAACAATAATTCCTGTGATCATAACGTTCATTGTATCCAAAGAAACGATTCTATCGGTTACTTCAGGACCAATTATCATTCTCAAGACAGAAAAAAATACACCTATTCCAATCAAACTAAACACGATAATTTCGATCATTTGTATATCCTCCCCAAAATTTTTTCGAAAGTCCCCGTCACGTACTTTTTGTAATCTTCTTCGTTTTTACCCTTTATATCTATCCAATGAATGTATAGGTTTTCTTCATCGGCATCTATTGCTAGTGTTCCAGGGGTTAAAGTAATGGAATTAGCTAAAGTTAACTTGCCAACATTTCCCTTCAAATCAACAGGGATTTTCACAAAACCTGGGTTTAAAGGTATTTTTGGTGTCAAAACCCTCCTTGCAACATCGATATTTGATAAAAACATTTTGTACACAAAAACAGGTACGTATACAACCACAAATAAAGGTAGTTTGTAAACAACAGAAAGATCTAATTCATAATCCACAAGACCTGAAATGACTCCTGCTAAAACAATTGAAACTAACAACCCTACGATCAATTCAGAAAGGTTAAAAGAAGTCAAAAACAGCCAAATTACTAGAAGAACAACAAAAGTCGAAACAAATTTCTTCACAACAATCCCTCCACTTTATATAGTTTGTGAAAAAAACCTCATACTGGATAAGCCGAAAAATTTTATTCCTATACATTATACCAGTAAGAGGTATAATTTCAAAATCGAAAAACAACCTTCTAATCGGCTATAATCGTACTTAATTACCTTTAATTACCCCTAAACGCTAATTTTCTATGGTATTAATTTTTTATGGTATAATTGAATGTGCAATTTCTCATATCTTCTTTTAAGTATTGATCACCTTCCAGGGGGTACTATTGAAAGGAGGAACAAGAAATGGAGAGAAGAATGTTGGGTAAAACCCAAGAAGAACTCTCTATAATAGGTTTGGATTTGGAAAAGCTTTTGGTAAGTGAGGATACTTACGAAATTAAAAGGTTTTTAGAAAAGTTTATTCTAGGTGGTGTAAACTTTTTTGAAATTTCTCCTACATTCGAACCTAAAGACGTGACGGCCATTTTTCCAATAAATCTGTATAGGGATAAACTTTTTATTGCAGGCAGATCTTACTCCAAAAGCAGTGATGAGATACAACAGGACATAAAAGAACTCTTAGCTAAATTCAATCTTCAATATTTAGATTTGATTCAAATTATTGTAAATACTCAAGAAGGTATTCATAGAATTCTAGGACCTGAAGGCGCTCTGGAGGGGTTCTTTGCCGCTAAAAATTTGGGCTTAGTAAAGTACATAGGTTTTTCAACAAACAAAGAAAGAATAGCCTTAAAACTTTTAGAAAGTTACGATTTTGATTCGATTACCTTCCCCTTAGACTGGATGAACTGGTACACTGGTTATGGAAGAAAAGTAATTTCCAAAGCCAAGGAAAAAGGTACTGGCATAATAAGCAAACAAAGTCTTATAAAAAAGATAACGAAGGTAAATTCAGAAAAAGGTATATCGGACCTTCTTTATATCCCTTCTGAAAGTTATGAAGAAGTTAAGACAACGATAAGATTTTCTCTTACTAAGCCAATAACCTCTATCTTATGTTCTAGCCACATTAACCTTTTAGAATGGTTAATACAAGCAGCAGACGAATTCACACCGCTTGATATTCAAGAAGAGGAAAATTTGCGAAAAAGCTGTGAAGAGCTTGGAAAAGTGTTCAATCCTAAAAACATTTGAGGAGAAGTGGCATGTCTGTATCAATAATTGGAGGAATAAATATAGATTTTAAAGGATCCTCTTACCAAAAATTATCTCTAAAGACTTCAAACCCTGGACGTATTTTTTATTCCTCTGGTGGTGTATCTAGGAACGTTGCACACAATTTATGCAAATTAGAAGTGCCTGTTAATTTGTTTGGCGTAGTTGGGAACGATGTATTTGGTGAAATAATTTTAGCTGAACTAAATACCCTAAAGATAAATACTAATTTTATCAAGATTTCTGATAATTACCGTACTGGAGTTTACCTTGCAATTTTAGACCAAAAAAAAGATATGTTGGTTTCCATTTCAGACATGGAAATTATTAAAGAGATAAATGTAAATTATATAGAAAAACATAAAGATACATTACTCCATTCAAAAATAGTCTTTCTTGAAGCAAATTTAGAACCCCAGGTAATAGAATATACACTTAAAATACTTGAAAATACCGATGTTTACACAGTTTTTAACGCAGTATCAAATCAAAAGGTAAAAAAATTAAAAAATATAATTGGAAAAATAGATTATCTAACTCTCAACTTTTCAGAACTGAAATCCTTAATTGAGCAAGAAAACTTGAATTTTTCAGATTATAAAAGTATCCAGAAGATTTTTTCTGAAGAATTCCCCAATATTTTTAATTTAATCATAACAAACGGAGAAGAGGGGGTTCTCTTTTTCAACAATCAACTTAAAAAAACAGAGTTCTTTTCTGTAGAGAAAGTTAAAGATTCCGAAATAATCGATGCTAATGGTGCCGGAGATGCTTTCACCTCAGGATTTATCTACGGTATTTACAACGATGCTGATATAGAAAAAAGCATTGAATACGGAATAAAAGCCGCTCGAATTACCCTAAAAAGTCCAAAAACAGTAGCAGATGAGTTATCTTGCAAAATTTTTGAGGTGAGGAGCGAAGCTAGGGACCACAGGTCCCTTCCTTAGAAGGGCAGGCTGCGGGGCGAAGGGTAACGACCTTTTATCCTAATGGGCGGGGAGCGGGGCAAAGGGCAACGACCTTTTATCCTAATGGGCGGGGAGCGGGGCAAAGGGTAACGACCTTTTATCCTAATGGGCGGGGAGCGGGGCGAAGGGGCGCTAAATTAAGTTCCTAAAACAATAAAATAACAACAACTTTTGGAGGAAAACTAATATGAATACAACCCCATATTTAGAAATAAAAGAAGAAATCTACCAAGCTATGAAAGAAAACAAAGCTATAGTTGCCTTGGAATCAACTATCATTTCACATGGAATGCCTTACCCACAAAATGTTGAAGTGGCAAAAAATGTAGAAGAAATAATAAGAGAAAGGGGAGCAGTTCCAGCAACTATCGCAATAATAGATGGTACAATGAAAGTAGGATTATCAGAAGAAGAGATAGAGTTTATGGCTATTTCTAAAAACATATTGAAAGCAAGTAGAATGGATCTCCCTATTATCCTTGCAAAAGGTTTTAACGCCGCTACAACGGTTGCAGCAACCATGATAATAGCTGAACTAGCTGGAATAAAGGTTTTTGTAACAGGAGGAATAGGCGGTGTACATAGAAACGCTCAAGAAACGTTCGATATTTCTGCAGATCTCCAAGAGCTTGCAAAAACAAACGTTGCGGTGATATCTGCTGGACCTAAAGCTATATTAGATCTTCAATTAACCAAAGAATATCTCGAAACTTTCGGTGTTCCAGTGATCGGCTATCAAACGGACGAACTTCCATGCTTTTTTTCGAGGGAAAGTGGGATAAATGTACCTTATAGAGTAGAAACCCCAAAAGAAATTGCACATATAATGAAGGCAAAGTGGGACTTGGGTTTACAAGGAGGTATCTTTATTGCAAATCCTATTCCAAAAGATTACTCAATGGATTTTAAAGAAATAAATAAAACAATAGACAACGCAATAGAAGAGGCTAAAAAACAAAAAATAAAGGGTAAAGAATTAACCCCCTTTCTACTTTCAAAAATAAACGAATTAACAAAAGGGGAAAGTTTAAAAGCAAATATCGAATTAGTCTACAACAACGCCAAGCTTGGTGCAGAAATAGCTAAGGAGTTTATCATCTTATCTTAGGGGAAAGGAATGATGTATTTGAAAGAGAAACCCATCAAAAGAGTTGCGGCAATTCATGACCTTTCTGGGTTTGGAAAAGCTTCTTTAACCGTTGTAATTCCTATATTGTCTTCTATGAAGATTCAAGTCTGTCCAATTCCCACCGCAATACTATCAACGCATACCGGAGGATTTAAGGATTATACTTTTATCGATCTAACAGACAAT
Source organism: Petrotoga sp. DB-2 (assembly GCF_054051725.1). Lineage (NCBI taxonomy): Bacteria > Thermotogati > Thermotogota > Thermotogae > Petrotogales > Petrotogaceae > Petrotoga > Petrotoga sp. DB-2. The sequence goes on from NZ_JBSVZD010000004.1 coordinate 29,089, forward strand.
ATGAAAGACATCATGGCACATTGGAAAAAATTAGACCTAAGTTTTGATGCAATTTATAGTGGTTTTTTAGGTTCAGAAAAACAAATTGATATTGTAATGGAATTTATACAATATTTTTCACAGAAAAATGAAACACTTGTAGTCGTTGATCCAGTAATGGGGGATGATGGGAAACTTTATGCTACCATTACAGAAGGCATGGTCAAAGAGATGAAAAAATTAATTTCCAAATCTCATGTGATAACCCCAAATTTTACAGAAGCCTGTTTTCTTTTGGATGAGAAGTACGATCAAAATATTAGTGAAGAAATGTTGAAAAGCTGGTTAAAACGTTTGTCAGACATGGGCCCAGAAGTCGTTATTATAACAAGTGTTCCTGATGAATCTAAATCGAAAATAGGGGTATTAGCTTATGAAAGGACAAATAATAGGTTTTGGAAAATCACCAATAATTACATAAGAGCTTTATATCCTGGTACAGGGGACTCGTTTGCAAGTGTTATCGTTGGTAGTCTTTTAAACGGAGACAGTGTACCGATGGCAATAGACAGGGCTACTCAATTCGTGTCTACGTGTTTAAAAGCTAGTTATGGTTATAAATACCCACAGAGGGAAGGCATACTTTTAGAAAAAGTGCTTGACACTTTGAACGCCCCGACACTTTTACAAAGCTATGAGATTTTTTAAAAGATATTTTGTTGTATAATATTAGAAAGCAAAAGGTTGGTGCTTAAAAGTTATGAATTTATCGGTGTATTCAGAAATCGGAAAATTAGAAAAAATCCTTCTACACAGACCGGGAAAAGAGTTAGAAAATTTATCTCCTCATTATCTTTCTGATCTGTTATTTGACGACATTCCTTTTTTGTATAAAGCTCAAGAAGAACATGATTACTTTGCAAATGTTTTGAGAGACAACGGTGTAGAAGTTTTATATCTTACTGAATTGTTGACAGAAACGCTTAATGATTTGGATTTAAAAGAAAAATTTGTTGAAGAGTTTTTACAATTCTCAGAAATATACAATAGCTTCATTTATGCTCTTTTAAAAGATTATTTGTTTTCCCTAGATACCAAAGAAATGGTAAATACTATAATATCAGGTATACGTTCTGATGAACTAGAAATAAACAGGAACATCTTCTCCTTGAGGGTTAGAAGAGCGGATATAGAATTACCTTTTTTCCTTCCTCCCATGCCAAACCTATATTTTCAAAGGGATCCTGTGGCGATTTTGGGAAAAGGTGCCTGTGTGAACAGAATGAAAACCTCAGCAAGAAGAAGAGAAGTCATGCTTATGGAATATGTCATAAAATACAACAAAAAATTTGAGGGCACCCCATTGTATTACGAGAAAGATTACCCTTATCCAATAGAGGGCGGAGATATCTTAGTGTTAAGCGAAAAAGTTTTAGCAGTCGGCATTTCTCAAAGAACTTCACCAGAAGCTGTCGAAATCCTCGCTAAGAAGTTTCTCAAAGAAAATAAAGATACCTTTGAGAAGATAATTGCATTTATAATACCTGATAATAGGGCTTATATGCATTTAGATACCATATTCACAATGGTTGACTACGATAAATTTCTAGTGCATGCAAATTTAAGAGAAGATATAGATACTTTTATTATTACAAAGTCTAAAGAGGGATTCGATTTTTACGAGGAAGAAGAAAGTTTAGAAAACATATTAAAAAAACATCTTAATTTAGATCATGTTGAAATTATTAAATGTGGAAATGCTGATATAATTGCATCACACAGGGAGCAATGGAATGATGGCTCCAACAGTTTGGCAATAGAACCCGGAAAGGTTATTACCTACGACCGAAATTACATCACCAACAGAGAATTAGAAAAATCGGGGATAGAAGTTTTAACCATACCGTCCAGTGAATTATCTAGAGGAAGGGGAGGCCCTAGGTGCGCTAGTATGCCACTTATAAGGAGGAGATGCCCTTGAGGAAAAAAGTTTTGATAATGGGAGCAGCAGGTAGAGATTTTCATAATTTCAACGTTTATTATCGCGATAATCCTGACTACGAAGTTGTTTGTTTCACAGCCACACAAATTCCTGATATCGAAGGAAGGCTTTACCCCAAAGAACTCGCTGGAGAGTTGTATCCCAATGGGATACCCATAGAATCAGAAGCAAATCTAGTCAATCTTATCAAAGAAAACAACATCGACGAAGTGGTTTTATCCTACAGCGATTTGCCTTTTTCATACGTAATGGAAAAGGCTTCTTTAGTACTCGCGAGTGGAGCAGATTTTAAACTTCTGGGCCCGAATAATTCTATGTTGAAATCCAAAAAACCTATTATCTCGATTTGTGCCGTTAGAACCGGTTCAGGGAAAAGTCAAACAACGAGGAGAGTTTTGGATATTCTAAAAAATAAAGGTTTGAAAGTAGTTTCAATCAGACACCCAATGCCATATGGAAACCTGGTAAAGCAAAAGGTACAAAGGTTTGCCACTTACAAAGATCTAGATAAACACGAATGTACAATTGAAGAAAGAGAGGAGTATGAACCTCATATAGATAGGAACTCTGTTATCTATGCAGGTGTTGATTATGAAGAGATATTGAGACAGGCGGAAGAAGAAAATCCCGATGTTATATTATGGGATGGGGGAAACAACGATTTTTCATTCTATAAACCTGATTTGTCTATCGTTGTAGTCGATCCACACAGAGCCGGTCATGAAGTATCCTATTTCCCTGGAATGACGAATCTTATTATGGCAGATGTTCTAGTTATCAATAAAGAAGAAACAGCAACATTGGAAGGCATTGAAAAAGTAAGAGCAAATATAGAAAAGTGGAATCCAAACGCTACAGTTATTGATGCCGCATCTCCTTTATTCGTTAAAAATCCTTCTATTATAAGAGGGAAGAGATGCCTTGTTATTGAAGATGGGCCAACTTTAACTCACGGAGAAATGACCTATGGTGCTGGTTCCATAGCTGCTAAAAAATTTGGAGCCTCTGAAATAATTGATCCAAGGCCTTATGCAGTTGGTTCAATAGTAAATACTTACAAGAAATACACCCATCTTGATAAGATACTTCCTGCGATGGGTTATGGAAAAAAACAGATAAAAGAACTAGAAGAAAGCATAAATAAATCCGATGCCGAAGTTGTGGTTATAGGTACACCAATTGATCTAACAAGGATTATGGACATAAAAAAACCTACAGTTAGGGTAACTTACGAGTTACAAGAAATCGGTAAACCCGATTTGGAAGAAGTTTTAAGTGATTTTTTAGCCAACAAATAAAATGTGGGGGGATGCTCATTTAGAGCATCTCTCATTGATGTTTTTCAATTTCTAAATTATTTAAGGAATTCGCAGGTTGGAGGTGCGTTTTGTGGCAAATGTGTATGTTGGAGGAAAAAGAAAAAGAGGCAGAAGAATATGGCTTATTTTGATAATAATTATCGCTATAATCGTGGCTTTTTTAGGATTCATGTTTTATAGATACAACCAGTTCGTCAACAATCCTGTAGCCACATCCAACAAGATAACCTATACGGTATCTTATGACAATGAGTTATATTTTATAAGGGTTCTGAACGACAACAGGAAGATAATGATAGTTAAAGTAGAGGATGGAACTACCTTTCCGGAGTCTTATATTACTTTATCTTCTGAAAATTTAGATAAAGTTACAAATGATTTTTTGGAGTTGTTTGATCTTAACTCGAATTTTAATTACTATTTCTACCTAAATGATGAAGTTGCCAACGAGTTTATAAGCAAATTAGGTGGCAGCAACTTAAAAGGTATCGATGGAGTTTTTGACGCTTTGAAGAATAGTGAGATGAGATTTTGGCAAGTTTTCGGTTTGGGGGGGTACGTGGATATAGTAAAAAATTACGATAGGTCCACAAATTTGGACGAAGAAGGGGTTTATGCCCTCATTAATGGCTTTTCAAAGTATTCTATTACCAATTACGATAAATTAACAGTTCCACTCCTTTTAAATGAACCTCTTCAAATCAATATAGCAAATCAAACAATCGAACGAAAATACGCCAATGTAGATGCTTTTGAAAGGATCAAAGAGATCGTGGAGTGATTATTATTTGAAAATACATATTTTAAGAATTTTATCTTTTATCTTTCTGATTTTTTTGATACTCAGTTTTATAATACCTTTAGGTAAGAATATTCAATTAGATCGATCCCCCATAGAATTTCCTTACTATTTTTTGGTTCTAGGAAGAGATGAAAATATTGAAAGTTCAACCAGAACAGATGTGATAATCTTAGGGGGAATCGATAAAGGGAAGATCATTTTTCTACCCATACCAAGAGATCTTTTGATTAGCATCGACCAAACTGAAAGAAGAATTAACTCTGTTTATCAAATTTACGGTATAGACAGGCTCAAAGAAGAGGTTGAAAAATTAAGCGGTGTTCAGATTTCAGATTACATAATTTTTGATTATTCTATATTTAAAAGTATTGGTGACTTATTTGCTCCAATAGATATATACATAGAATCTGATATGAGTTATTCAGATTATCACCAAAATTTACATATAGATTTTAAAAAAGGGTATAATAAGTTAAATGGTGAAGAATTGTTGTATTATGTGAGGTACCGAGATACATCCGGTGATTTAGGAAGAATAGAACGTCAAAAAAATGCTGTATTGGCTTTATTGAACGAAGTCAAATCGGCTGGCATAAATAAACTCCTTGAAGCAGTAAATATAGGTTTATCTGACACCATTAATTCTTTTGAAATTAAAGATCTTCTTTTCCTGTATAACCAAGTGAAAAATGCCCAGATGGAATTTATCTCATTTCCCTATCTAATCAAAGATAGTTATGTAGTTGTTGATGAAAGTAAAATATCCCAAATTCAATACAAGTTGAAAACCTTTGAAACATATTCTGATCAAAGCAACGATAAATCAAAAATACTCATCACCAAAAATTTTTCCAGCAAGTTGTATAATTTTTATACCTATGTTTTTGACGTATGGAAAAAACCGGGATATCAGATTAAGGTTCTGGATGAAACCTTTGATGATTTAAGTGACCAGTATTCATATGTTTTTTTTAGGAACGTTGAAGAAGAAACTAAGGAAAAGATAAAGGCAGATTTGAAAGAAACATTCGGAACAAATTTCATAGAAATAGAAGATAAGTACAAATATTTTCAGTTAATAGATTTTATTTCAGAAAATTTGATTGATCCAACAGATTACGACGCAGTGGTGGTTCTTAATGAAAGGTGGTAAAAGAAATAGTCCGGTTTTCCTTCTGACTATTTCTTTTTTCACAAGGTCGAAAAAAAACTTTAAATTCTCTCTCATCGCTATGATAATAGGAGTATGGGGTATCATAGTAGTTACCTCAATAATAAATGGTTTCGATAGCTTATTAATAGATTCAATAACTAATTTTTATCCTCATCTCGTTGTTAGAGGAAATTATGCTCAAAACTCATCAGAAATAGACAAAATTGTAAATTTTAACATCATCCCTGTTGCGGTTATAAACCAATCTAAAATTGCCTTCTCTCAACTTATGGAATTGGATGATCTATCAATTTATGAAGGATTTGTAAATGAGGAAAGCAGTACCGAAGGCCTTATATTAGGAAATAAATTAGCGAATAATCTTAATGTTGAAATTGGTGATACCATAATAACTGTGAGAACAAAAGGCCTATTGCCGATTTTCCAAGAAAGTATTGTTACAGGAATATTCGATTCTGGGGTATATTCGTACGATTCAACCTTCATATTGTCTCAAAATTCGAATTCAAAAGAGTATACTGGTATTTTTTTAAAAAATCCAAATAAGGCTCAACAATTTAAAGAAAAATATCTTTCTGGTTACTCTGCCCTCACTTGGGAAGAGTCCAACGAAACTTTGGCTAAGGCTGTCCAGTTTGATAGCTTGATAGCTTTTACGATAACTTTTTTCATTCTGCTGATTTCTGGATTCAGTATATCAAACTCTGTTTCTTTCTCTGTCTTTACTAGAAAGAAAGAGATAGCTATTTTAAGGGCTCTTGGTTTTCAAAGAAGACAAGTATCTACTGTTTTTATCTTAGAAACTTTTTTAATATCTCTAGTAGGATTTGTACTTGGAGTTATCGCGGGCATTTTAACATGCTGGTTTCTAATTATTTTAAAGATACCATTACCCGAGGGACTATTTTATGTGGAATATTTACCCATTAAGATAACAGCCAGCTCTTTTTTGATAGCCTTTTTAATAAACAGCTTTGTATCTATTTTTTTTAGTTATATCGCATCAAGACGAGCAGCGAGCTTAAATATCGTAGAATCTTTAAAGGAAGAATGAAGGGAGATTTTAATTTGGCGGAAAAAGCATTTGTGATGATAAAACCCAACGCGGTTAAAAGAGGACTAATTGGTGAAATAATCAAAAGATATGAGCAAAAAGGTCTAAAAGTAGTTGCTATGAAAATGATAAAGATGAAAAAAGAACAAGCTGAAGAGCTCTACAAAGTACACCAAGGTAAGGATTTTTATCAACCTTTGATAGAATTCATATTATCAGGACCTGTGGTCGTTATGATTTTAGAAGGTCCAAGAGTTATTGAAGCTGTTAGAAGCATAAACGGTGAAACAGATCCTCTAAAAGCTCAAGCAGGAAGTATTCGTGGAGAATTTGGGATAAGTGTCAGAAAAAATATTGTACATGCTTCAGATTCGGTTCAAAGTGCGGAACAAGAGTGGGGAATTTTCTTTGAAGAAAATGAGATTTTTGAATATCTATGTGGTTTTGAAAACGAATTGTAATTTTTGAAGAGGTGAGATTTATGAGGGTTGCAGGTCTTATACTTTCAGGGTCAACTAAAGACAATTTAGATAAACTAACGTTAAAAAGGACTAGCGCAGCCGTTCCTGTTTTTGGTAAGTACAGAGCGATAGATTTTACGTTAAGCAATATGGTAAATTCTGGTATCACAAACGTAGGCGTGTTTACTCAATACAATCCCAGATCTTTAATGGACCATTTGGGAAGCGGTAAAGAATGGAACTTAGATAGAAAAAGAGGGGGATTATTCATACTTCAACCATTTATAAGCCCTCAAAGCCGTAAAATGTACTATGAAGGAACAGCGGATGCAATATTCCAGAATTTAACTTTTTTGAGAAGATCATACGAAGATTTTGTTTTAATCGGTTCTGGAGATCATATATACAATATGGATTTTAGACCCCTTTTCAAATACCATGTAAAAAATGGTGCAGATGTTACTTTGCTAACAAAAACTGTAGAAGATAGAATAAATTTTAGTCAATACGGACAAGTCATTACAGATGAAAATAACAGAATCACACAAATCTATGAAAAAGACTCCGAATATCGCTCTAATAAGATTTTTTTGGGCGTTTATTTTATAAACAAAGCATTTTTGATGGAAATCCTATATGCCAACGTACCAAACGGAAAATTCGATCTTTTAAAGGATATAATCATACCCAATTTATCCAAGATGAGAGTTTTTTCTTACGAGTTTGATGGTTATTGGAAAAATATTAAAAAATCTGTAGAAGATTATTATAATACTAATATGGATATATTAAAAGAAGAGGTCAGAAATGAATTATTTTATTCACCGGAAAGAAAAATATACACAAAGCTAAAAGATTCGGCTCCACCGAAGATAAACGTTAACGCTGAGGTTTCCAATTCATTTGTATCCGATGGTTGTATAATAAATGGAGTTGTTAGAAATTCCGTGCTTTCTAGGGATGTGTACATTGGAGCAGGCTCTGTAATAGAAGATTGTATAGTATTACAAGGAAGTTATTTAGAGGAAGGAAGCGTAATTAGAAAGACCATAATTGATAAAAACGTAAGGATAAGATCTGGGAAAAAGTTGGAAGGCATAGGAAACGAGATCAATGTTATAGAAAAAGGGGCCGTTCTATAGAAGGAGGCATTGAAATGCGTGTTTTAGCTATTATTTTAGCTGGAGGTCAAGGAACAAGACTTGGGGTAATTACAAACAATTTAGCAAAGCCCGCCGTACCCTTCGGTGGGAAATATCGCATGATCGATTTCACTTTAAGTAATTGCGTTAATTCAAATATAAATACAGTAGGTGTTGTAACTCAATACATGCCACATAGGTTGGTAGAACATTTAGGTATAGGTAAACCGTGGGACTTGGATATAAAAGGCGGAGGTTTACATATTTTGCCTCCTTATTTAAGTAGGTCAGGAACTTCGTGGTACCAAGGAACAGCCGATGCGGTTTATCAAAACATCGAATTTATAGAAAGGTATAAACCTGATTTTGTGTTATTATTGTCAGGGGATCATGTATATAAAATGGATTATAACGATATAATAGACTATCACATAGAAAAAGATGCCGATGGTACGATAGCGTGTATGGAAGTACCAGTAAGTGAGGCACATAGATTTGGTATAATGGTTACTGACCCTTTCAATAGGATAATCGAATTCCAAGAAAAGCCCAAAGAACCAAGAGGGACCTTGGCATCTTTGGGAATATATGTATTTAAATGGAACTTTCTAAAAGACGCCCTCATTAGAGATGCCCAAGATAATACTTCTGAACATGATTTTGGAAAAAATATAATTCCCAAAGCACTGAACGAAAATTCTCAACTGTATGCTTTCAATTTTGAAGGTTATTGGAGAGACGTTGGAACGATAGAATCTTATCTTGACTGTAATCTTGAGATAATTTCTCCCCTGCCTCCGTTAGACCTTCACGATGAAAATTGGAAGATATACACTCAATCTGAAGAGTTACCCCCTGCTTTCATCGCAAAAGGTTCCAGCGTGTTAAAAAGCTTTGTTAGCGAAGGTTCAGAAATATACGGAACGGTTGAAAATTCAGTGATTTTTCAAGGTGTAACCGTTTCAGAGGGAACTTATGTAAAAGATTCCATTATAATGAATAATGTATTTATCGGCAAAAATGCGTATATAGAAAAAGCGATTGTTGCTGAAAATACTATTATCGGTGAGTCGGTTGAGATAGGAAAAGGTAAATTCGCGGAATCTAAAATCGATAAAAAGATCTATAATTCAGATATAACTGTAATAGGCTTCAACTCGAAGCTAAAAAACAAGATGACAATAGGGAAAAATTGTGTCATAGACAACGAGGTAGATTTAAATGATTATGATGTGCAAGAAATAAACAGTGGGGAAGGAATAATCAAGTAAGCAAAAGAATTTTTAAGAAAAACGCATGTTAAATAAAAGGGGATAAAAAATGGACTTTTATGCATTAAAATTTTTAGCAACTTCAAATTTAACCGGTGAAACATATGTGGGATATATGTTTGGTAAAAAAGCTCAAACCCCTTATTTTAATGTGCTGTTGTTAGCTAGGGCTCAGCTTAAAGAAGTAAACCTTCCGGATATTACAAAAGACTACCTTGATTTCAAATCAGACATCGATATGCTGTATTATCAACTGTCTAAAGAAAAAAATAATAACCTTATATCACAGTTCAAAGCCTACTTTTACAGTACGCTAAAAAAAATGAAATCTGAGGTCACGGGGACAAAAATCTTCATGGCCATAGAAGATGAAGACGTTTATGTTTTGAAATCAATTTTGAGCGATATTTTAAGTGAATGGGCTGGAGATACAAAAATCAGATTGGTAGCTCAGAAATTTGATTATAAAGATCTAACCTGGATAACCGCCGTAAAAGAGAAAGGAGAAGAAGGTTTAAAAGAATATTTAAGCAGAGAAGACGTTAAAGACGCAACTGAAATCTATCCAATAATAGACCCCATAGAAGGTTATTCCGTTTCTAAATTGGATATAGGTGAACCTATAATAGTTTTACCCATGGAAAATAAGGATGAAGACGAGAAAAATACGAGAAAAGTAATCGAGGGGAAAATCATATCTAAAGAATTGATTCCTTCAAGCGACTATATATTTTTAAAAGTAGATCTAGGGAATGGGGCTTTGGGTAAAGCGGTAGTTCATAGAGAGTTAAAGGTTTCAGTAGACCAAAATAGACTTCAAATTTTAAGAAAGTCTCAAGAAAAAGATGAAAATGAAAATGAAACAAAAATTATCGGCGATTTATACAACCAAATGAAAAAAGATAAAAGCATGCCTACGGATAAAAAAATAAGTTCCTTGGATATACTAATAATAAGTGGTTTTTCAATAATAGGGATACTTTTGATAATCTTAATTGTTATACTGGGATCTTTTTAATTTGAAAGTTGTGTTGACTTTTGTCATTATGATTCCAACGTTGGTCTTTTCTGTGCTTTCATATCACTACACCTATCAGATCCTTGAATACAGAAATTTGAAGGAAAAGGAAATCACAGAAGCCTTTGAATTAATGAACGAAGTGGAAGAAATCTTTGCGTTAACGCCTCAAGAGTTTTTAAATAGTTATGAAATTAAACAATCCATTTCGTCAACAACAAAGGAAGCAACTATTCATGTTTTTGAATATAAGGGATATGACTTCGTATACATCGAAAACGCACCCAGAATAACAAATATATCGAAATAATAGGTGAATGGAGGAATGCTTAACTTGCGTTTATCGTATGCAACAGCTGTAGAACTCGGCTTAAAAAAAGGAAAAATTGACTTTCCAAATTATACAGCTTATCTCATGATCGGTGAAAAGTGCCTTTTCAACTGTGCTTATTGTGCACAAGCCAGGAATGCTCAAAGTAACGCGGATCTACTATCAAGAATCAAATGGCCTGAAATGTCTTTAGATACCTTTAAAAGTATCTTCAACCCTACCAAATTTAAACGTATATGCATCCAAGTTGTTTCTTCTTTAGATTACTGGATTGAATTAAACGAATTATTATCTTTTTTGAAAGAAAAAGAAATACCAATATCTGTTTCTATAAGGCCAAGAAATATTGAAGAAGTTAGAACCTTGTTTAAAAAGTACAACGTTGATAGGGTTGGAATAGCCATAGATGTAGCAAACAAGGACCTTTTTTCAAAAATTAGGGGCGGTAAATACGAATTCTACGAAAATATGCTCAAAAATGTTTCAACCGATTTCCCCAATCGAATTACTACACACATAATTGTGGGATTGGGAGAAACTGACGAAAACATTGTAGACTTTTTATTAAAAATGAAAAAGTTTAAGATATTGGTAAGTCTATTTTCTTTTACCCCCATAAAGGGGACAAAACTTGAAAACCTTTTATCACCGTCTTTATCCAGGTACAGAAAAATCCAGATCGCTAGAGAAATCATCCTACAACATGATGTAGAAAAAGCCGATTTTCTCTTTGATTCGAAGGGTAACCTCCAAAAATTGCCTGAAGTGAAGGTAGATATCGAAGAAGCTAAAAAAACCTCGGGATGTCCATGGTGTACACGTCCTTTTTACAATGAAAAACCAACAGAAGAACCATACAACATCCCCATACCTCGACACATCAATCTCTAAAGTTTCTCTTCTGCAAATTGTCTCCTTACCTCTACTATTTTTTCAACCTCATCGGTAATTATACCGTCATACAAACCTTTGAATGTGTGTAAATCTTTAGGATCGTTGACCGTCCATAAAAATATCTTCAAACCCTTTTCTTTCCATTTATGCAAGAGCTCTTTAGAAAGTTCTATATTATCTTTTAAAGCCTTTATCCAAAGATTCAAAGAATAAAGATCAATCTCCTTATTCAATTCCTCTACGTATTTTAAAGTATCATATTCAACCAGTAATCCAACTTTTGCACTTTTATCCAGACTTCTGACCTTTCTTAAAGCGTCAATCTTGAAAGAAGAAAATAGGGTTCGATCAACTGCATTCATTCTTTTCGTTATTTCGTAAGAAGGAACTGCCGCCTCAACCTCTTTGATTTCTAAATTAAGAATAGCTTGTTCATCTAAAGTAAAGATAACTTCTTCGACTGTTGGAACGGTCTCTCCATTTTTAAAATGTATTTGTTTTAATTCCTCGTAAGTTAATTCCTTCAACTTTTTGTTGTCAATACTATCGTCATGAAGAACAACCAACGTTCCATCTTTAGTTAATCTCGAATCATACTCAATACCATCGGCACCATATTCTCTGGCTTTTTTAAAAGCTTCGATCGTATTTTCAACAAATTTAGCCCTGTAACCCCTATGCCCTAAAATTACAAATTCATCCATAATTTTTTTACTCATCCTCCCGAGCGACTAATGTGATAAAATGATTATATCATTAGAGCACCTCCTGTTCCAAGAAAGGGGGAAAATTATGAAGGCATGGGAAAATGAATTTAATAGAAGAAGAAACGCAAAACCAAAAAAAGATCACATTGAAAAATGGGAAGACGTAGAAAAAATGAATGTTTTCCCAAAAGAGATATTAGTAACCCTTTGGGATAGTAAAGTTCCAGGTTCTAACGCCCCGGAATCTCTCATGGTTGGTGCAGTCCAATCTTTAGAAAATATGGGTAAAACCGTAAACCAAGCGGAGTTACTGCTGGATAAAGGCTTCGAAGCATTAGAAAATAAAGAGTATTCTAAATTAAAGGCTATAACCTCAGAAATTTTCTTTTCTCTTTCCGAAGCCGATTCACTTGACAATAACGAATACGAAAAGTTTGATAGACCTTTGGAATGGGAAGATATCTCTAACTCTTTTCCTAAGCAAAAATTTAATAATATTGATAAATTAAAAGACAAGATTCATGGCGGTTGGTTAGGCCAACTTGCAGGTGGATCTATGGGGACCAAACTTGAAGGATATACCCACGATGCGTTGGAAGAAACATATTCTAACCAATTGGGTACTTACATAGGTGAGGTTTCAACGATCAACGACGATGTGACCTATGAATTGATTTTTCTCAAAACTTACGAAGAGAAGAAGGAAAAGATCTCTTCAAAGGATTTAGCAAAAAATTGGATATCGTACATACCATTTGGATGGAGTGCTGAGTTGATAGCTCTTGAAAATATTAAAAGAGGAATATTCCCACCAGAGTCAGGATTTTTTAATAACCCATTTCAAGAATGGATAGGAGCACAGATGAGATGCATGGTTCATGGTTTATTGCGACCTGGCGATCCATATAATGCCGCAAAGTTAGCGTTTATAGATTCACAAGTATCCCATAGTGGTAACGGTATATACGGCGGCATACATAGTGCTGTTATGACATCTTTGGCTTTTTCTGAAAAAGATCCAAGAAAAATAATAGAAAAGTCATTGGATTATATTCCAAAAAATACCGAATTTAAAAAAGTCGTAGATAATGTAGTAAAATATTGTAAAGCCAATAATGATTGGATCAGCACCCTTAGAAAAATAGAGGACAATTTCCAAAGGTATAATTGGGTTCATCTGTATCCCAATACCGCCTCTGTTTTAACCTCTTTATGGTTTGGAGAAGAGGATTTTGATAAAACGATGAAGATCGTATCTTCTTTCGGTTATGACGTTGATTGTAATGCTGGTGAGGCAGGTACGATATTGGGTATCATATATGGTGCAAACGATTTTCCTTCTTATTGGTCACACCCCTTGAAAGACACGTTGGAAACCTATTTACCAGATTTTTCAAAAATAAAAATATCCACATTGGCAGAATGGACATTTAAATTAAGTACCCAAAATGGAATTAATAGATCGTAAAACTTTAGCAATAAAAAGATTTTCAAAAATAAGATTTTGACTTTAAAAGGGGTACACGGCGGAGCCCTGTTTGCCGCAGTGAGCAAACAATGTTTTTAAATGATTTTGATCTTGAACTTGGGGTTCTTAAGGGGCGAAGCCCCTTAAAGATTATGGGTGGGAAGCGGGGCGAAGGGCGCTAACGTAGATTGCAAAGTTCATAAAAATAGTATAATAAATCGTATGGGGAGGTGTAAAATATGAAAAGATTCTCGTTTTTTGTGTTCATTATTATTCTCTTTTCTTTCACAGTTTTTGCAGCACCACAAAAGGTAGCATACGTAATAAACGGTTCCCTTGGGGATCAATCCTTTTATGACTCTGGTTATGCTGGCATAAAACAACTGGAGAATGATTACGGGGTTCAAACAAGGGTAATTGAATGCAATTTTGATCCCTCGCTCTATTATCCAAGTTTACTTACAGCTGCAAATTGGGCAGATGTTGTATTCGTAATCTCTTACGGTTTTGAAGAAGAATTAAAAACCATAGCCGCACAATTTCCCAATAAGGTATTCGTAAATATTGACACCGTAGTCGAAGATGAACAGGGTATAATATCAAACATTGATTACATTGAAGAGGAAGGGGCTTTCATGGCTGGGGTTGTAGCAGGTATCGTTACAACAATGACGGAATTGGAAGGAATAAATCCCCAAAAACTAATAGGGGCAGTAGGCGGAGATGACGATATAGTCATCAGATCCTTTGTATATGGTTATGAACAAGGGGCACATTACATAGATCCGGAAATTGAAGTAAGAACGATATACGTGGGAAGTTGGGATGACCCTGCAAAAGGAAAACAAGCTGCTTTACAACTTTATTCTCAGGGTGTGGATGTAATATTTCAAATCGCAAGTTTAACAGGCACTGGAGTTTTACAAGCCGCCCAAGAAGAAGGAAAATATGCTATTGGCGTAGATTCAAATCAAAACGGTCTTGCCCCAGGTCACGTGATCACCAGCGATCTTAAAGAAGTTGGAAAATCTATTGAACTAGTTTTTAGAGACATAGTAGATGGAAGATATGAACCCGGCACGTTGTACAAACTCGGGTTAAAAGCCGGAGCAGTAGGATTGGCTATCGATGAATACACATATCAGATTCTTCCTCAAGAAACTGTAGAAAAAATATTACAGATCCAGCAAGATGTGGTGGATGGAAAGATTGTGGTCAAAGAATACAGGGAATAATCATCCATAGGTGGTTTAAATGTCATATATACAAATAAGAAATATATATAAAATATACCCACCTGATATTTTAGCCTTAGAAGGAGTGAATTTCTCCTTAGAAAAAGGGGAAATTCACTCTATTATAGGCGAAAACGGAGCCGGAAAAAGTACTTTAATGAAGATCTTATACGGTATGGTGCCTCCATCCAGTGGTCAGATCTTTATCAATAATCAAGAACAAAAAATAACTAACCCAAACGTAGCTATTAAGCTTGGGATAGGGATGGTTCACCAAGAATTTATGCTCGTTCCTTCTTTTAAGGTATACGAGAACGTTGCTTTGGGTTTGGAAAAGACAAAAAACTTCGGCTTCTTAGATAAAGAAAAAATATTAAATGAGTTAGAAGAGATTACCAAAAAATTTAATCTGTCTGTCGATCTACAAGCAACTACTTCTAACCTCTCTGTCGCAGCCCAACAAAAAGTGGAAATTTTAAAATTATTGTATAGAAAAGTTGACACGTTGATTTTTGATGAACCAACAGCGGTATTAACACCTCAAGAAACTCAACAACTATTCAAAGAGATCAGAAATATTAGAGATACGGGTAAAACTATTGTTTTTATCAGTCATAAATTGGAAGAAGTATTGGAAATCTCAGATATCATAACAGTTATGAGAAGAGGAAAAATAATCTCAACTTTAAAGAACGATAACCTTTCAAAAGGCGAATTGGCCAAAATGATGGTGGGCAAAGAGGTTATGCTCACTGTGAAGAAGGTCCCAAAAGAACCAGGTAAAGAGGTTTTTAAATGTGAAAATTTGACCGTTGCTTCTAATAAAACAAAGATAAATCTGTTGTCAAACATCAATATTGTTATTAGATCAGGTGAAATAGTGGGTTTAGCAGGCGTTGAAGGCAATGGTCAATACGAGATCGTACAAACAATAATTGGTGAAATTTATCCACACCGCGGAAAGATATTTATAGAAGATCAAAATATCACAGATCTCCCCATCAGAAAAAGAAGAAGACTAATAAGTTATATCCCTGCTGACAGAAAAAGATACGGATTAGCTTTGAATGCCATTTTAACAGAAAATCTTTCCATGACTCACCACTTAGGCGAAAAATTATCAAAATTTAAATATATCATGGATTGGAAAAAGGCTAAAAAATTTGCGAAAGATTTGATCAATCAATACAACATCCTTTCAAGAAGTATAAACGATGTTCCTAAAAATCTTTCGGGAGGTAATCAGCAGAAATTAATAGTTGCGCGTGAATTCAGCCTCGATGCGCCGTTTTTGCTTTTGGACCAACCAACCAGAGGATTAGATGTTGGTTCAATCGAATATGTTCATAACGTTATCCTTGAAATGAGAGAAAAAGGGAAAGGAATTCTGATGATCTCTGCAGATCTGGATGAACTTTTATCTATGTGCGATAGGTTGTACGTTGTACGAAAAGGAGAAATAGTGGCTGAATTAGACCCCAAAATTCACTCAAAAGAAGAAGTGGGTGAATACATGTTGGGGGCTAAACTATGAAGAGTTTAAACAAAATATTAACAGGAATCATTGGTATAGCCTTGTCTTTTCTTGCAGCTGCGGTTTTGATAAAATTCCAGGGAAATTCCCCTATCGATGCTTATCGAGCATTATTTAATTACGGATTAGCTTCCTGGTTTTCTCTTTCTTCAACTTTAAACAACGCTACCCCATTGATATTAACGGGTATGGCTGCAGCAATAGCATTCAGTTCAAATGTGGTGAACCTTGGAGAACCTGGACAATTAATTGTTGGAGCTTTGACCGCTGCGCTTTTAGGATACTATCTACCCATACCAGGAGTATTGGGGATATTTGTTATTTTGATAATTTCAGGTATCGTTGGTGGTTTATATGGTGGCTTGGCTGGTGTACTAAAAAAGTATTACAAAATGGATGAATTCATAACCACTTTGATGTTGAATTTCATAGCAGATTACTTGACTTTGTACTTGGCGACCTACCCATTTTTGGATGAAAAATCGTATGTTCCCGCTACTCATATGATAAAAAGAGAATTTTTTCTTCCCACTATAAACGGAATAAATATCAGTTTTTTCATAGCGATTTTTATGGTCTTTGTTTCATTTTTTGTTGTGACTTATCTAAAAAAAGGTTACGAATGGCGTATGATGGGACATAATTATGATTTTTCAAAGATAGGCGGCTGTAAAAATGAAGAAAATTTAATCTGGGTTATGTTTTACACAGGGTTCCTTTCCGGCTTAGCAGGTGCTTTGTTGATACTAGGTGGAACTCAACATAGGTTTATTAAAGGTATAGGAGCAAACTATGGTTGGGATGGAGTAATGCTTGCCATAGTGGGAGGTAATGGAGTCGTTGAAACGTCAGTTTTTGCCATATTCTTCGGGTTTCTTAAAGCAGGTGGCATAGGTATGGAATTTGAGGTATCAATACCTTCGGAATTCACAATGGTTCTTCAGGCTATAATCGTTTTATTGGTTGTTGCTACAAGGAGTACGATATCTTACTACAGCGACAAAATCAAGGCTTCTCTGAAAGCAAAAAGAGTGGTGAAATCCTCTGACTGATATAATTTCTTTACTAATTAGAGACAGCTTTAGCAGTGCAACTCCTATACTTCTTGCAGCGCTGGGAGGAACTTTTACCTATTATGCTAACGTATTCAACATCGCTATGGAAGGTATGATGCTCATTGGGGCTTTCTTCGGAGTTTTGGGAAGCTATCTTTTTCAAAGTTGGGCAATGGGTATGCTGTTTGCAGTGATTTCCGGAGCTGTTGTTGCCCTAATTTTTTCGGCATTTGCATTGTCCCTTAAAACAGACGAATTCTTAACTGGTATCGGTATAAATATGCTCGCTTTGGGTGGAACTACGTATCTTTTAAGGAACATTTTCGATGTAAAAGGTGCCTTCATTTCTCCAAGGATAGAATCTCTTCCAACCTGGGATATACCTATTTTAAATCAAATTCCTATTCTTTCACAAATATTGAACAATCATCCTTTTATTGTTTACGTAGCAATACTTTTAGCCTTGTTGTTAGAAGTTATAATATTTCACACGAAATTCGGTCTCAGACTTAGAGCAACAGGGGAAGATCCAGAAACAACAAGATCTTTAGGCATTAACCCTAATAAAATGAAGTTTACCTCTATACTACTTTCAGGTATACTTTCTTCCATGGCTGGAACATACTTATCCTTAGGCTATGTTACCCTTTTCAGTGAAAATATGTCAAACGGTAGAGGATGGATCTCTTTGGCTATAATAATCTTGGTAAAAGGTCGTCCTTTAGGAATACTTTTACTGTCTTTACTGTTCGGATTTTTTGAAAGTGTGACTTTCACCCTTCAAAACTTCAATATTCCACCACAAATCACTTCCATGTTACCTTATGTAATTACTTTGGTAGTCTTATTCTTATACAGTTCCAGCAAAAGCAAAAAAAGATTAGAAGAAAAATAATTGAAATTAAGAAAACAAAAGAAAAACTGAGTTAATCGACTATAATTCCGTCTAATTTCTTCTAATCCTCCATAATCAAGTTTGCAATTTAAATTATTTAGAGATATACTTAAAACAAGCAGTTTCGAAAACGTTTGCATAATAATTGTAACAAGGTGGTTTTTATGAATAGACAAGTAACCATAAAAGATATAGCAAAAGAAGCCGGAGTTTCCATATCAACTGTTTCAAGAGTGGTAAACAGTTCCTTACCGGTGAAAAAAGAAACGAAAGAAAAAGTTTTAAAAGCAATTGAAAAGTTGAATTATTATCCCGATTCTCTTGCCAGGAGTTTGAGAGTTGGATACACCAAGACGATAGGCATAATCATTCCAAATATTGCCAACCCTTTTTTTGCAACTGTAGTAAGAGGGGCAGAAGATTTCCTAAGATCAAAGGGCTTTTCTTTGATGATATGCAATTCGGATAACAACATTATTGAAGAAAAAAAATTATTTAAAACATTAATCGAAAAGAAAGTCGATGGGATTTTGTACTCAGGTATAGGTGACCATGTTGAAAGTCTCATCAATAAAAATGTAAAAACCGTTTTCATAGACAGAATCATTAAAAGCAACAAATTTTCTTACGTTTGTTCAAACAACTACAACGCAATGTATAAATTACTGGAATACCTATACAATTCAAATCACAGAAAATTCATATTTATAAGCGGCCAAAAAGAAATATTCAGCGCAGCTGAAAGATTAAGAGCTTTCCAAGATTTTGCAAATGAATACAAGATAGATTTTAAAATATATGAGGGAGAGTACACCCATGAATCGGGGCTTTCGGTGGCTAAAAAGATTAAAAATCTTCCCGACGTTGTAGTATGTGCAAATGATTTGTTGGCTTATGGAGTTATAGAACATTTTAAATCAAAGGGCTTGAAAGTGCCAAAAGATGTAAGCGTTACTGGATACGACGACATCGCTTTTAGTAAAATGTTCTCTCCACCCTTAACTACTGTGAAACAACCTATTTATGAAATGGGAAAAACGGCCGGAGAAATGATCTTTACAATACTTTCAAAAAAAATAGATCACATTCCTGTGAAACAGTTTGAAAACGAGATAATAATTCGAGAAAGTACGAGGAGGAGAAATTAAGTTGAAAAAGCAAGGCATATTCAATTCTCAGATATCATACTTTGTTGCATCGATGGGACATAAAGATATGTTAAGTATAGTTGACATGGGTTATCCAATACCTAAAGATGCTACATTTGTTGACTTGGTTTTTGATAAAGGTATACCAAATTTTATTGATACTATCAAAATGGTTTTATACGAATTAGAAGTTGAGAAAGTGATTATTGCTGATGAGATGGAAGTAAATAATCTTAAAAATTATCAAAAAGTGATCGATATATTTCCAAATATTGAGATAGAGAAAAAGGCACATGAAGAGTTTAAAGATCTAGCAAAAAATTCCAAATTTTTTATAAGAACTGGAGAATGTACCCCCTTTTCAAACATTATATTGATTTCAGGGGTGATTTTTTAATGTTATTAGAGATGGTAGATATTACTAAAACCTTTCCAAGGGTTGTGGCCCTTGACAAAGTCAGTTTCAACTTAAAAGAAAAAGAGATACATGCCCTGCTTGGGGAAAACGGAGCCGGCAAAAGTACGTTAATCAAAATACTTGGTGGAATTTATCAGCCAGATAGCGGCGAGATAATTTTAAATGGGGAAAAAGTAATCTTTCGATCACCTATAGAAGCTAAAAAAAGAGGAATAGCCATAATACATCAAGAATTAATGCTAGCTGAAAATTTATCGATTGCTGAAAATATATTTTTAGGAAAAGAGAAAGGTAATTTCTTGAATATCGATTTTAAATCTATGGCTATCGAAGCAAAAAAATATCTGAATATGCTTGATTTTGATATTGACCCGAAAACAAAGGTTTCTAATCTAAACGTATCAGAAAAACAGTTGGTGGAAATTGCGAAGGCTATAGCATCACAAGCCGAAATTATCGTTATGGACGTGTCTACCGCTACAATTACCGAACACGAAACAAGTACTTTATTTAAGGTTATGAGGGATCTTAGAGAAAAGGGTATTTCTATTATTTTTATAACCCACAAACTTGAAGAAATATATCAAATAGCTGATAGGGTAACCGTCCTTAGAGATGGTAAATTGGTAGGTTTTGGAAATTTAGAAGAACTAAACCAAGATGACCTGATAAAGATGATGGTAGGAAGGGAAATAAAAGATATGTTCCCTAAATTTAATAAGGTAAGAGATAAAATTGCCCTAAAAGTTGAGGAATTTGAAATTCCTGGTAAGGTTTACCCACTTTCTTTTGAAGTTATACTTATTTCAACAAATAGGTAAATAATGATTAACTAAAGGTAAAGCAAGTTAAAGAAAAAAGAACTAAAATATTGGATAATTTTAGCCAAAATGCTTTTCGAAAATCAAAATAATTCTTAAAAAATCGGAAGGTAGTGGGAAGTGAAGAATTTTTTGGAAAAAATGCATATAAAAGAACTACAGGTGAGAAGAGTTATCTAATAATGCCAATTGTATGACCTCCTTACGAGATAAGGAAAATGTGGGATAAACAAGAACAAATTATCCAGTGAAAAGGTAAAGGTTCAATATTTAAGGTATTAAAAGTTGGTTAGAATGTGTTCTTTAGAGTTTCTAAAGCCAGCAAACACTAAAATTTACGGGAGGTGAGAAATGTTTGCAAAACTAGTAGATACGGGGTAGGTATGTGGGAATATGAAGAAATTTCAAAAACTTGATGGAGGTGGAGAAATGAAAAAGAACTTATTGGTGATTTTTGTTTCTATGTTACTTGTTGTTGCAGGATTTTCACAAGTAGGTGGGATTCCAAGGGAAGAAACACTCATTTCCAATGTTTTGAATGGAAGAGTTACCACTCCAAATAATTTTAACATATTTACCACTAGTTGGAGAACACCTGATCGAGGAGCCCACCAATTGATGGTGGAACCATTATGGATGATGGAGCCCGCCAGGGGAGAAGTTATTAATTCTCTTGCAGCCGAAGGTGCAATCTACAACGAAGACTTCACACAGATGACGGTTAAGTTGAGGAAAGGATGTTATTGGAGTGATGGTATTGAAATCACTGCGGATGATATTGTATATGGTATTGAAACAACCATGGAATATCCTGGAATGTCTTATCATGAGGAGTTTAATATGTATGTCGATAAAGTATACAAAACAGATGATTACACTGTAGTATTTGAATTGAAAGAACCCAACGCACGATTCCACACAAATTTTGTAGTCAGGTGGGATGGATGGACACCTTTCCCAAAACATATTTTTGAAAAAGTAGAAGATCCCTTATCCTTTGAATTCAACCCTCCTGTAAGCAGTGGTCCATATGTTCTAAAAGATTATGATGCCGCTGGTTATTGGACACTTTGGGAAAAGAGGGAAGACTGGGATAGGACGCCAACTGGGATGTTGTTTGGTGAACCAAAACCAAAATACGTACTTTTCTATTATTATGGAGATGCCACAAACCAAGTAATTGCACAAGCTAACCATAATTTAGACACAGCAAATTTAACAATAGAAGCATTCAAAGCGCTTATTCAAAAGAATCCATATTCAATGGGATATAGAAGAGACTACCCATGGGCAAACAACACAGACCCTTGTATTACAGGTCTCATCCTCAATATTGAAACATATCCATACAACATAAAAGATGTAAGATGGGCGTTAACTCTTGCAATAGATATAGTAGATTACATAGGGATAGCATATGATGGTGCTGTAGCTATGGGTGTACTTCACGTTCCTCCAATACCTTATTACCAAGAGATTTATTATGAACCTATGGAAGAATGGTTGAGAAACTTCACCTTAGACATAGAAGTTAATGGAGAACCATTTAAACCATATGATCCTAACGCTCCTTTACGACTTGCGGAATATGCTAGAAGCAGAGGATATGATGTACCTGATAATCCTGATAAAATTAGAGAATTATTTGGGTCAGGATGGTGGAAATATGCACCTGATGTAGCAGAACAATTGTTAGAAAGGAATGGATTTACAAGAGATACGAATGGCAAATGGTTGTTACCAAATGGTACACATTGGAAAATTAATGTTTTGACACATGCAAGTGTTGAAACTGTACAATATAAGAATGCACTTGCTGCGGCGCAACAGTGGAGAAACTTTGGTATAGATGTCACAATTACTTCTAGTGAACAAACTGGAAGTCTGACTACGTTAGGCAACTTTGAGGTTAGTAGCGAATGGCCTATCATTGAGGCATGGGGTGGACATCCTGATTTGTACCGTAGTTTTTCAAGCATACACTCACAGTACTACAAACCTATAGGGGAGAATGCTGTAACTGGTAGGGGCGTTGCACCGAGCAGATGGACAGATCCTAGGATGGATAAAGTTATAGAAGGAATGGAAAAAGTTGATTGGGGTAGTGAGGAAAACATAGAATTAGGTATGGAAGGGCTAAAAATACTTGTAGAAGAAATGCCTACAATTCCAACTTTTGGTTATCCTGGCTTTCTAGCATTCGATGAATATTACTGGACGGATTATCCCACTGCTGAAAACCCATATATGTTTCCAGGTGATTGGATGCCAAACTTCAAATACGTACTCCCCTTCCTTGAACCAACAGGTAGGAAATAAGGGCTACAGATAAATACATTGAGCCCCCTTTGGGGGGCTTATTATGGTGCTATAACACTTGCTATTTTTCAAATGATGCTTGCTACCAAGGATAATACAATTTCTAGCTGTAGTATTCGTAGGGATAACGGTGGTATTCTTTAAAGCTCTTTGAAAATCGAGATAATTTTTAAAAAAATAGAAAAATAATTAGAATTGAAGAATTTTTTAGGAAAAATAGAGATGAAAGAAATACAGTTGAAAGGGTTTACCGTATAATAATTGGAAGTAAATGTGTAATATTGAAAGTATTAAAAAATGGTTGAAATGCATGCTTTAGAATTTCTACACAGTGTATAATATTAATCATAAAGGAGAAGATATTGTATGGGTAAAGTTGATCTCCGTTTTAGACAGATTCATCTAGATTTTCATACAAATCCAGATATAGAGGGTATAGGAGAGGAATTCGATGCTGAAGAGTTCGCAAGTACTCTGGAAAAAGCCCATGTAAATTCAATAACATGTTTTGCCAGATGCCATCATGGTATGCTTTATTATAATTCCAAAGCGTTTCCGGAGAGAATGCATCCGTATTTAAAGAATAAAAACCTTCTCAAAGATCAGATAGAAGCTTGTCATCGACATAATATACGTGTACCTATATACATAACAGTACAGTGGGATCAGTATACCGCGGAAGAGCATCCCGAATGGCTAGCTCTAGACGGGGAAGGCAAACCCTTCGGCAACAAATTATTTGAACCCGGCTTTTACAGAAAATTATGCGTTAATTCACCTTACAGGGATTTTTTAAAAGCAATGACACAGGAAATATTGGAGACATTTTCGGTAGATGGTTTGTTTTTTGATATAGTACAGCCTACTCCATGTGCCTGCAAATACTGTCGAGAGGGAATGGAAGAGCTTCACATGGATCCTTCCAGTTTAGAAGACAGAGAGAAATACGGTCAGATAACAATAAACGAATTCAAGCGCGATATGACAGCTTTTGTAAGACAGTTCAACAAAGAATGCACTATCTTTTACAACAAAGGCCATGTAGGTCCAGCACATCGTCCAGTGAAGGACGCGTACACCCATTTCGAGCTGGAAAGTTTGCCAAGTGGTGGATGGGGTTATCTTCATTTTCCCATCGCAGTACGGTATGCTAGAAATCTTGGATTAGATTGTCTAGGCATGACAGGCAAATTTCACACTTCTTGGGGGGACTTTCATTCATTTAAAAACAAAGCGGCTTTGGAATTTGAATGTTTTCATATGCTAGCTTTAAATGCCAAATGTAGCATAGGTGATCAGCTGGAACCAAATGGAAGACTGTCGCAACCGGTTTATGACCTAATAGGTTCTGTCTATTCTCAAGTAGAAGCAAAGGAAGCTTGGTGTATAGGAGCTAAAGCTATAACCGACATAGGTGTATTTACTCCGGAAGAGTTCTCAGGAGCAAATGATACTCTTCTTACGCCATCCATTATGGGTGTGACGCGCATGCTCCAGGAAGCGGGACATCAGTTTGATATAATCGATTCGCAGACGGAATTATCAAAATATAAAGTATTGGTGTTGCCTGATATCATACCTGTATCCAACGAATTTGCATCTAAATTGGACAAATACATAACGGAAAGCGGAGCTATTATAACATCATTTGAATCAGGTCTCAGTGAGAGCAAAGATGCATTTGATCTGCCGCTTTTAGGTGTCAAACTAAAAGGACAAGCACCTTATAGCCCAGATTTTATAATACCACAAGGCGATATTGGTAAAGGATTGCCTCAAACTGAACATGTCATGTATATGAGGGGATTGAAAGTAGAAGCGACAGAAGGTACAGAAGTATTAGCCGAAACGGCAATACCGTATTTCAATCGAACGTGGAGACATTTTTGTTCGCACCGGCATACTCCATCATCGGGGAGAATAGGATATCCTGGCATTTTGAAACACGGTCGTGCAATATACTTCATGCACCCAATCTTCGCACAATATGCACAAAATGCTCCACATTGGTGCAAACAACTTTTTCTGAACGCCATAGACATGATACTTCCCGAACCTATTGTGCGCCATAGCGGACCTAGCACCATGATAGTTACAATAAATGAGCAAGTTGAGCACAACCGGTTAGTATTACATCTTTTACATTATATACCTGAAAGACGCAGCGATGGCATAGACATAATCGAAGATGTTATACCTCTATATAATGTAAAGCTGTCTATAAGAATGAACAGTGAGGTGAAAACCATTACTTGTGTACCTCAGGGGCAAAATATAGCTTTTGAAGTAAAAAAAGGTAGGGTTGAGTTCACTGTTCCTGAGATAAAAGGGCATCAAATGGTAGCTTTACAGATGGATTAATAGTAATATATTCATTTCAAAAATAGGTAAAAGCAATAATTAACAAGAGGTTTCTAATAGTAAAGATCACTTGAATCATATGCCAGATCAGCTAAGAAGTTAAATCCGCTAAGATCCAAATATTTAAAACCTTTCCCAAAAGGACCACGCATAATTCTTATCATGGTGGCAAGCAAAGGAAAACACGGTAGAGATAGGGACGTTAAGGAAGGGTTACTCTTAAGGAAGTGAATCAACTCCCTTACTGTAAATCCCTTAACTTTCTGAACGAAGATAGCCTTAAGTAAAGCCTGACGGGAGTACCCTGTTCTGCCCATCTTATTGCTGAAATCTGGGACAACGGACCAATCGATTAAATCGAGGAGATATCTAAATTCAGAATGTTCTTTCATATAGTCAGAGTAGAGGAAATCGAAGTACAGTTGAAAAGAGTTACCGTATGTGTGCCGAGCAAAGCTCAGAGTGTCCAACCAGTGAAAGTCTGGTCTGAGGAAAGGTTAGCAACCACCTCAGTAGTGAACTCTGCATAGCGGGAGGTAACGAACCTATGAAGCTAGAGGGAACAAGGTACCGGGCTACAACGCAAGTGAAGGTATTGAGCCCCGAAATACTCATTATGTCGGAGGTCGACGCTGTGTATGGGGTGGAAGACAGCAGTCTTACTGGCGATAAGCGAGGCAGTAAGACTCCGACGGGGTCTGAGGCCGTGGCACGGTATCAAAGGGACAAGCTGGAAACTCGGGAGACCCGCAACGTTCCTGGTGAAAAGGTATGGACTGCCAAGCCTATAGACGGCAAGGTTATCCAGATGACGTTGTGGGAGTCGGACCAATGCATAGTACCTAAGAAGCCCCGTAATGGGGGTGGAGGGAAGGCGTTGGCAGCAGTGCCTTGGGACGAAAGGGACACTTCCTCCGCACACAGAGGCGGACAAAGGAAGTCAACAAAACTCTCGTCCCTAACTGCTTTAGCTCGGGAAAATCCACAGATGAGATTTACGTCATTAGCTCATCTGCTCACCGTGGACTTTCTCAAAGAGTGCTTCGAGGAGCTTAAGAACGATAAAGCTCCAGGAGTAGATGGGGTAACAGTTAAGGAGTACGAAGTCACCTTAGAGAAGAACCTTAAGGAGTTAGTGGAGAAGTTAAGGGCAAAACGTTATAAACCTCAGCCTGTAAGGAGGGTTTATATCCCAAAGTCCAGGGGAGGAAAAAGACCGCTGGGCATTCCCACCGTGGAAGATAAGTTAGTCCAGATGGCGTTGAAGAAAATCCTTGAGGTAATCTTTGAGGTTGACTTTCTTGATGTATCTTATGGCTTTCGTCCTAAAAGAAGCTGTCATCAAGCTCTGGATATTCTGGACAAGGCGGTAATGACTAAGCCCGTCAACTATATAGTGGATATGGACAGCGAGAAATTCTTCGATAACGTAAACCACAAATGGTTGATGAAGTTTCTGCGGATGCGGATAGCTGACTCAAGCATTTTAAGGTTGATAGGGCGTTTCTTAAAGTCAGGGGTAATGGAAGAAGGCAAATATTACCAAATAGACAAGTGCACACCGTAAGGTGGGGTGTTAAGACTCCTTCTGGCTAATATTTATCCTCACTTCAGTTTAGACCTCTGGTTTGAGAAGGTAGTAAAAAAGACAGAGTAAAGGGTTTTCTCAGCTTATCCGGTATGCTGATGACTTTGTTGCCTGCTTTCAAAGGGTTGATGATGCAAGAGCATTTGGAAAAGAGTTGAGGGAACGGCTAAACAAAGTTGGGCTGAGAATATCGAAAGAGAAAAGCCGAATAATTTGCTTTGGTCGTTATCCATACTACTGGGCACGAAAGAAAGGTAAGAAGTTAGCGACCTTTGATTTTCTTGGTTTTACCCATTACTGTATAAAGACAAGAAGAGGCTATTTTAAGTTGGGGCGGAAGACATCAAAAGCAAAGTTTAGACAAGGAATAAAGGAAATGAACCAGTGGTTAAAGGATGTCCGTAATCAAGTAGAGTTGAAAGAATGGTGGAAAGTGTTAAAACTGAAGTTAATAGGACATTTTCGCTACTATGGGATAAGCGGAAACATGCCAGAGATACGGGCGTTCCACAAACAAACCGTAAGATTGGCTTTAAGTAGATAAACAGACGCAGTCAGAAGAGGAGTTACAACTGGGAACAATTTCAGCAGTTTCTCCACTTTAATTCTTTGCCTGTACCAAAGATGTATCACTTAACTTACACTCTATCCTGAAGACAGTGATGCGCTACTGAAGAGCCGTATGCGGGAAATCCGCACGTACGGTTCTGTGAGGGGGCAGTGGAAATAGGGTTAAGGTAAACCTAAACGGGCACGAAACTGGAAACGGTGGATACAGCCAAGGAGAACCTAAGGCCACTACGCAACTGCTCTACTCGACAATGACAAGCGAATGACCTCCTTACGAGATAATAAAGATGTGGTATCGAATAAATTATATAGTGAGGAGGTAAAAGTACAATATTGAAGGTATTAAAAGTTAGTTACAATGCATGTTTTAGAATTTCTAAAGACAGTAAATACATATTATACGGGGAGGTTAAAAAATGAATTTTTATATTGCAAGTACAAAAGTTAATTATTCTACAAATCCGTTAGCTTTAAAAGATACAAGGCCCAGGCTGTCGTGGATAGTTGAAACCAGTGAAAAAAGAAAAAAACAAAGTGCCTATCGAGTTTTAATATCATCATCTCAACAGCTCATTGAACAAGATGAAGGAAATATCTGGGATACTCATAAAATCGAAAGTGAAGATAATTACTGCTACTATAGCGGTAAAGAATTGGAAAGCTTCAAAAGGTATTATTGGAAAGTTAAAATATGGGATGAAAAAGGAGAGGAAAGCACTTGGAGTAAAACATCTTTTTTTGAAACTGGACCTTTGAGTAAAAGTGATTGGAAAGCAAAATGGATTACAAAAAAAGATTTAAAAAACTTCTATTCTGCGGGTGATTTTAGCGCAACAGAAAAATTTAAACATTACCATGCTGCATATTTTAGAAAAACATTTGAAATTAAAAATGAGGTACAGAGTGCTAGAGCATATATTAGTGGGCTAGGATTCTACGAACTTTATCTAAATGGGGGAAAAGTAGGAAATAATGTTCTTGATCCTGGACAATCAGAATATTCCAAAGAAGCTTTGTTTAATGTTTACAATATTACTTCTTTTATTACAGAGCAGAATTGTGTAGGAGTGATTTTAGGTAACGGAAGACATTTAGAACAATTTGGATATTCGAAACCAAAACTTATAATTCAAATATTGCTCGAATACGTAAACGGAGAAAAAGAATATATATTAAGTGACGAAAGTTGGGGTTCATCTCATGGACCGTTGCAGGAAAATGGAATATATTACGGCGAAAAATACGACGGAACATTAGAAATGCCAGGCTGGTGCACTTACCATTTTGATGCTTCAAATTGGGAAGACGTAGAAGTTACAGAAGGCCCAAATTTGAGATACCAAAATATGCCACCAATTAGGGTTACAAAAATTCTCAAACCCATAAAAATGTACACCCTAAAACCAGGTGTATTCGTATATGATTTTGGTCAGAACTTTACAGGTTGGGTAAAAATTAATGTATCTGGCCCCAAAGGTACCCAATTAAAACTAAGACATAGCGAACTAGTAAATGAAGATGGCTCTTTAAAAACTAATACATTGCGTAAAGCTGAAGCTACAGATACGTATATCCTAAAAGGAGAAGGTAAAGAAAGCTACGAACCACGATTCACTTACCATGGTTTTAGATATGTGGAGGTAAGCGGATTCCCATTTGCTCCTACAATAGAAAATATAGAAGGTCGTTTTGTTCATTCAGATGTAGAAAAGGTTGGTGACTTTTATTGTTCAAATGAACTTATAAATAAAATCCATAAAAATATATTGTGGGGACAATTGAGTAACCTACATAGTATTCCCACAGATTGCTGCCAGCGAGACGAAAGATTTGGATGGATGGGAGATGCACAATTATCTGCGGAAGAAGCAATATACAATTTTGATATGAGTCTTTTTTATGAAAATTATCTTCAGGAGATAAAATTATCACAAAAAGAGGATGGCTCAATTTCTGACGTTGTACCTGCCCATCTAAAAATTTATTATCCAGCTGATCCAGCATGGGGGACAGCTTACACAACGATAGCTTGGTACTTATATAAATACTATAAAAATGAAAAAGTATTGTCAGATCACTACGAATCTATGAAAAAGTACGTAGAGTTTTTACATAAGAGTAGCGAAAACAATTTGTTAAAAAAATTGGGCAGATTTGGTGATTGGTGCCCTCCAGGAGCTACATCTCCTAAAAAGACCCCTGTAGAGTTTACTTCAACATGGTACTACTACAATGACGTTTACCTCTTTTCAAAAATTGCTGAGGTTTTAGGAAAAGAAAAAGATGCTCAACATTACTTTGAATTATCTGAAAACATTAAAAAATCTTTTAATGACTACTTTCTTAAAGATTATGGTTACGAAAGTAGAATGTTTGGACCGGTAGATCTATTAATTTCTCAAACATCTCAAATTCTTCCTTTATACTATAACATGGTTCCGAATGATAAAAAAGAATTTATTTTAGAGAAATTGATAAACAATATTGTAGAGCATCAGGATTCTCACCTAGATACAGGAATAGTGGGAACAAGGTATTTATTCGATGTACTAAGTGAGAATAGATACTCAGACCTCGCATTTAGAATAGCTACCCAAGAAAGTTATCCAAGTTGGGGATACATGATTAAAGAAGGCGCAACAACCATTTGGGAGAGGTGGGAAAAGTTAGAAGCTGGAGGAATGAACTCTCAAAATCAAATTATGTTAGGCTCTGTAGATACCTTTTTTTACAAATATTTGGCTGGAATATCTTTAGACAAAGATGGCTGGAAAAAAGCTAGAATCAAACCACATTTAGTTGGAGAAGAAAGATTTGCCTCAGCTAAAATTAAAACAATAATAGGCGAATTTCAGGTTTCATGGGAAAAGGGAGAAAATTTATTTAAACTCTCAGTAGTAATACCTTTTGGAACGGAAGCTGATGTATTTATCCCCAAATTATGGAATGAATTTAACTTGAAAGAAGAAAGAGAATTATTGTTCGACAACGAACAAATTAAAGATTTTAAAGAAAGAAATGATATTAAACTAAAAGAGTATAATGAAGAAAATATAATCTTAAATTTAGGTAGTGGTCAATATTACTTTGAATTAGAAAAGAAATAAAATATTGGATAATTATTCAATATTTTATTTGAAAATCGAGATAATTTTTAAAAAAATCGAAAAGTAGTTAGAATTGAAGAATTTTTTGGAAAAAAATACGCATGAAAGGAGCTCACTTATTAATAACCGTTTATTTGGGAAATGTTGAAAAGATTTTAGATCTTCTAAATAAACAAGCTAAGAAGCTTATTCATACATAAGTGTCTTAGAAGAAGATAGTGAAGCGTCTCTACCTATTTTGTGAATTAAAAGAGCATAAGCAGGGGAAACAATGGTGAAGATAGGGATGTTGAAAAAGGGTTACTCTTAAGGAAGTGAATCAACTCCCTTACTGTAAAACCCTTGACCTTCTGAATGAAGATATCCTTAAGTAAAGCCTGACGGGAGTACCCTGTTCTGCCCATCTTATTACTGAAATCTGGGACAACGGACCAATCGATCATATCGATTAAATCGAGGAGATATCTAAATTCAGAATGTTCTTTCATATAGTCAGAGTAGAGGAAATCGAAGTACAGTTGAAAAGAGTTACCGTATAATGACAATTGAATGACCTCCTTACAAAATAATAAAAATATGATATCAAATAAATTATATAGTGAGGAAGTAAAAGTATAATATAGTTCTCTTCCAAAAAGTGTGGGTTGAAAAAATGAAATATGAACAAAAGTTAAAATAATTTGGTTTCATGTAAGAAAGCACAAAACAGATAAGGAGTGATACTAGATGAGAAAAGAGCTTCTCAAATTCTTTTAACAGATACAACAAATCCATGGTACATAGAAAAGATAGAACAACAAAGAAATACAATCAACATATATGTGGATTTCAAAAAAGGTGCAAAGTTCGAATAAAACGATAAATATTACAGTGCATACGATACGGTTCAAAGGATATGTCGGTACCTTTCAAAGCTGGAGCAAGAAAACATTTCCCAAAAGCAAAGATAATATTTGACAAATTCCATGTACTTAATGTATTAAGTGTCCAACTTGATAAAGTGAGAGCCAGTTTTCTGTTCCTGAGTTTGACAGTTGAGAGACGATTTTTCAGTAAACTGAACGGAAGAAAGCGGGTTTGAGGGGATAACACACCTATTTTTTTGAAAAAAATTTTTTGATGTAGTGACACTTTTTTCTCTTTTAATTATATTATTCTCTTTACTTCATAATAGTTTTGTGGTATAATATTAAAGACATTATGAAGTCGGGAGATGATTCGGATGTATGTTAGAACCGTAAAAAACAATCAAGGGAAAGAATACTTAAGAATAGTAGAAAGTTACCGTGAAAACGGTAAGAATAAACAAAAGATTATCGCTAATTTGGGTAGAATCGATACTATCAGTAGAAAAGAAGTGGAAAATATTGTTGATAAACTCATACATATATTCGATATAAAAGGTTATGTGAATTTGAATAGTGTCGAGGAAGCACCTGATAAGAAGAATTATGGGGCAAAGGTAATAGTGGATAGATTGTTTGAAAGGTATGAGATGAATAAGTTCTTTGAAAAGATGGATAAAAAGATAAGGTTCAATGTGGAAGATATGTTGAAAATAATGGTTATGAACAGAATAATAGAACCGAAAAGCAAGTTGGGAATATTCAAAGAATTAGATTATTACGGATTCAAAAGAATAGATGAGGCAGAGACAGACGAAGAAGGGATAGCCTTACAATGGCTGTACAGGACGCTAGATGTGTTAGCGCAGAAGAAAGAAGAGTTAGAGAAACATCTGTACAGTCAAAGGATAAGTTTATTCAATTCTGTAGTAGATTTAGTGTTTTACGATGTGACGACGTTAGCCTTTGAGACACAACAAACGAACGAGTTACTGCAAATGGGGTATTCCAAAGATAAGAAGTTCAACGAATCACAGGTGGTTTTAGGGATGTCGATAGATAGGGATAGGATGCCGGTTAGTTTTGATATATATCCAGGTAACACGTTTGAAGGACATACGTTCAAAGATACGATAGAGGCGATGAAAAAGAGGTATCAGTTGGGAAAGGTAATAGTGGTTAGTGATAGGGGGATGATGAGTAGAACCAATATGGAAATAGTAGAGAATTCCGATTACGAATTCATAGTTGGTAAATCGATAAAACAGTTAAAAAAGGTGGATATATTCGGTGGAGGATTCACTGAAATATCAAAAGGGATTGAATACAGAGAAATAGAATACGAGGGCAAAAGATTACTCATAATACATTCAAAGGAAAGGGCAGAAAAAGATAGAAAAGACGAAAAATATGACGGATACTATGGAATAATAACCAACACACAGTTGAATCCAAAACAGATATTAGAGCAATACCATACCTTGTGGAAAGTGGAAGAAAGCTTCAGAACACTAAAGAACTACCTTGAAACAAGACCGATATTCCATTGGACACAGAAAAGGATAAAGGGACACATAGTGATGAGTTTCGTATCTTACATAATGCAGAGAACACTTGAATTAGAACTTGAGAGAAACAATATAGAATACTCACACGAAAAGATAAGAGAAGCGATTAAAAACATGGAATACATAGATATTAAAACCAACGAACAACATTTTGCCATTAGGACTAACATGAATGTTTTAGCTCAGAAGATATTTAAGATACTTAATATACCAATTCCAAAAGTGGTAACCCCATATGAGGAATTCATAGAGAAACTGAAACTACAGGACCAAAATGAAGAAATTAAAGGATCAGAAAGGAGCAAAGCGAAAACGTAAGTCTAAAACACCGATAAACAAAGGAAAAGAAAGGCATGTAGTGACACTTTTGAAAAACAGAGAAAGCAAAAAACGCTTTTTTGCAGTTATTCATACCTGTTTTAGAATCCTTACGTTTTTGTAACTGTCAAACTCAGGAAGAAATACAATCAACATATATGTGGATTTCAAAAAAGGTGCAAAGTTCGAATAAAACGATAAATATTACAGTGCATACGATACGGTTCAAAGGATATGTCGGTACCTTTCAAAGCTGGAGCAAGAAAACATTTCCCAAAAGCAAAGATAATATTTGACAAATTCCATGTACTTAATGTATTAAGTGTCCAACTTGATAAAGTGAGAGCCAGTTTTCTGTTTTTCTTTATTGCCCTTGGTAAACTTAATTTAACTCCAGCTTAATTACCCACTATTTTCGCGATAGAACCACTTTCTATTTTTTAGAATAATAAAACGGTATTTCATATTCAAAGTTCTTCTCTTAAAATTAATGTACCATTTTCAATAGAGAAGAACTTCTTTTCGAGTAAAAAACTTTTCCCCGATTTAAAAATATTATATATTATAATTTTACTGAAACTATTCAAAGGAGAGATAACCTCATGATCGCTGTAATTGGTAGCAGTAACATGGATATTGTATTCAACGTTGAACACTTTACACTTCCAGGAGAAACCCAAAAAGCCCTTTCGTTAGATTTTTATTTTGGTGGTAAAGGTGCGAATCAAGCCGTTGCAGCCGCTAAATTATCTGAAAAGCCTGTTTGCTTTTGTAGCTGCATCGGTGATGACGAGTATGGGAATCAAATTTCTCAAAACTTTAAAAGGTATAAAATAGAAGGTTATTACGCGCAAAAGAATGAAAAAACAGGTAGAGCTTATATAGAGGTTGATAAAAATGGCGAGAATAGAATAATTATCTTCTCAGGTGCCAACGATAAGGTGGATAAGGAGAAAATAGATAAGTTTTTTGATGAATATGGCGATGAAATAGATATTTGCTTACTACAGAATGAAATTCCCCTGCAAAGCGTTGAGTACGCTATTTCTAAGTTAAAAGAAAAAGGAATAACTATTATTTATGATCCTGCCCCTGTTGGAAGTACAAAGATAAAAAGTTTAAAAGATATAGATTTTTTAACTCCCAACGATAAAGAGTTTATGTTCCTTTGTGAAAGAGAAAGGAAAACAGCCTCACGGCAGATAAGGATAGATTTCAACGAAAACAACCTCGATAAATCAATGCTTGAATTTAAAAGAATTAGTAAGGTAAAAAATTTAATTGTAAAGATGGGAGACAAAGGCGTTATATACATTGACGAAGAAGAAAACTTAGAGAAAATTGAGCCCCTAAAAGTTAACCCAGTTGATAGCACCGGAGCAGGAGACATCTTTAATGGTGCTCTAGCGGTAGCTTTTTCAAAAACAAATGATTTACAGAAAAGCCTTAATTTTGCCAATACCGCTGCCGCAATTTCTGTTGAAAGAAAAGGAGCCCAGTCTTCAATCCCTAAAAGGAAAGAAGTATTAAAGCGCTTGTCATGAATTATTACTATACAACTGATGTAAAACGCCGTTTTTTCTTAAAGGAACGAATAGTTTATACATGAAAATTAGTGCAGCTGTATAAAACACTGAGCTAATTAAAAACAAGAAAGTATAACCATTGGGTAATATACTTACGATTCCAAATATGAATGCAGCCAAAGACCTTGTCAAAAAATTGGCAGCGTTCCTAAGACTATATATCGATGTGACTCTATTCTTTGGAAGTGCACTCAAAACAGAGGATGTTTCCACAGGGTTGGTCATATTCATAAAAGTGAATCTCAAAGCGTAAATACCAACAAAAATAAAAGGGTTTCGGATAAAACCTAAACTTATAATCAATGGAATAACTAACCCATTTAAAATAAAGGTATATTTAAAAGGACCGAATTTTTTACCAAGTACTGGTGAAAGGGCAGAGCCAGCAGCGGCGCCAAATTGTGCAATTGACAGAGATATACCTATCAAGGAAGGGGACATGTTGAATAAATCTTTGTATATAATATTTCCAAAATTAACAAACAATCCCGCTCCAAAGGATATCGCCGCTGTTCTTAAAAGATAGTACTTCAAAATGTATTTTTCTTCTTTGTTGTATTGGGAAAAGTCTAAAACTTTTTGAAGGGTGATTCTTTTATCTCTAACGCTTTCGGGTAAATTTTTTAACAATATGGGTGATATGGCATAGCATATTCCTGTTATGTAAAGAGTCAACCTTAAACCCAAATATTCCCCCATAAAGCCACCTACGAAATTCCCTAAAACACCGCTAGCCATAAAAATAGCAAAATTGTATCCAAAAGCAGCCCCTCGGATTGAACTATCTGTAACATCCATCAGGTATGAATCCAAGAGTAATCTTCTAGAGGCCATGAATCCACCGTTCAAGAATCCAAAAATTAATAAAATATTTTTATATGGAAAAGTGCTTCTTATCAGCAATAGAATACCAAACCCTATGGCACATATAATGATCATTTTTTTCTTTCCGATTCTATCCCCAAGGATCCCTACTAAAATCCCAATGATAGCAGCACCAAGCATTTCAAAAGAGGTCATTCGACCAATGAACTGATTTGTATACCCCAAATCTCTTAAAAATAAATTAAAAACAACCCTATAAATTGCCCAAAAAGAGCTACTTATGGACGAAAAAATAAGCAAATTAATAACTTTTCGTGTCAGTTTACTCACCTCAATATAGTTAGCTTGTCTAACTATATTGTACCACCATTTTTTAGACTCTTTTTGGAATTTGCATTAAATTTCTTTTAAAAGCAAGATATGTTACTATCCGCCCTTGGTTCGGTTCCCCCTATCAGCACACCATCCTTTGTTCTATATATAAATTGTCCCCTTCCAAAATTAGAGGAATTTAATGAAACTTCTATTTGATGACCTTTATCTATTAAAGACTCAAGGATATACTTTGGAAATTCTTTTTCTACCATAATTTCCTTGCCTTTCACCCATTGCCATCTTGGAGCATCCAAGGCTGCCTGAGGATTTAAATGAAAATCGATAAAATTATTAAGGAATTGTAAATGGCCTTGTGGTTGCATGTACCCTCCCATAACTCCAAAAGGTCCTATCGCTTTGTTCTCTTTTGTTATAAAGCCGGGTATAATGGTATGGTATGGCCTTTTTAATGGTTTTAAACAGTTGTGATCCTCTTCATTCAGAGAAAAGCTCGTTCCTCGATTTTGAAGACTTATCCCTGTATTCGGAACCACTATTCCAGAACCAAATCCCATATAGTTACTTTGAATGAAAGAGACCATATTTCCATCTTTATCCGCAGTTGCAAAGTAAACCGTTCCTCCAGAATAGGGATCTCCTGCTTTTGGTAATAGTGCATATTCACCAATAAGATTCCTTCGTTGGTTTGCATATTCTTCTGATAAAAGCGATTCTACTGATATTTTCATCTCTTCTATATCCGTAATATATTTTAAACCATCGCTAAAAGCTAACTTTAGAGCTTCTATTTGTTTGTGGTAACTTTCTGGATCTTCTTTACATCTCATTTCAAAGCCTTTTAGTATGTTCAAAGCCATCAAAACAATTATACCCTGCCCATTTGGTGGTAATTCCCATACGTCGAATCCTCTGTAATTTACACTAAGTGGTTCTACCCATATAGGTTCAAAACTTTCTAAATCTTCTTGGCAAAAATAACCTCCTGTCTTTTTTGAAAAACTGACTATCTTCTGGGCCAGTTCTCCGAAATAAAAACTTTTTGCCTTTGTCTGGGCAATCGATTCCAATGTCTTTGCATGATGAGTAGATTTCCAAATTTCTCCAATATCAGGTGCGTTTCCATTTGGGGCAAATACTTCAAACCAGGATTTAAAAATTTCTCCCTTCAACTCTTTTTTATACCTTTTAAAAGCGTTCTGCCATGACTTTGCCGTCACGGGAGGAACGGGAAAACCTTCACTTGCATATTTGATGGATGGTTCTAACAATCTTTCAAAAGGAAGAACACCAAATCTATCAGACAAAGTTGCCCAAGCAGCTGGAGCGCCAGGAACAGTTACCGATTCCCAACCATACGGAGGTATTTTTTCAAACCCTTTTTCTTTCATTATTTCTAAGGTAAGATTTTTTGGAGAGTATCCACTGGAATTCAATCCATATAGTTTACCGTCTTTGTAAAGTATAGCGAAGGCATCGCTACCTATACCATTGGAAGTCGGTTCCAAAACCGTCAAACTTGCTGCCACTGCAACAGCTGCATCAATCGCGTTCCCACCTTTTTTTAAAATTTCGATACCTATCTCAGAAGCTAATGGATTTGTTGTTGCCACCATCCCGTTTTTTGCATAAATAGGGATCCTTTTTGATGGATAAACAAATTTTAATGGATCAAACATTCGAATTACTCCCTTCTTTTAATCTAATTTTAAGGAATGTAATCTATTATATCATTGAAATCGAATAAATTAAAGGGGCGTAGATATAAGTTTTCATAAATAGTACAATGGGTTATTTCAGGAGGTGACGTAATTATGATAAAAGCTACAAAATTCACTAGCATATTATTAATTTTTCTATTGTTTGTTTTTTCATCTTTTGCAAGTAATACGTCTTACAGTAGATTTACCGATTTGGATAATTTGTCTTTAGTTTCTTCTACACACGGTAATCTCAATTTAATGGAATTGATTGGCGAGATGGAAGTGGATCAAAATGAAAAACCCAAGGTTACCATAGGGGTTTATCATTTAGCTTCTACTGATGATTACACTATAAAAATTAAAGAATTGAATGATTTAAACTATAACCAAGATTACAGTTCGACTTTTAATTCGATGGCAAGTACATCCCATAACCGATCCAAAAATCTTTCTGACAAATTTATCAAATCAGATCCAAACGTCAAAAATAAAAATTATAAAAACGATTACTCTTATAAAAATGATTTGGTAAACAAGTTTGCTCAAAATAACAGTAGGTTAGATTACATAGTTTCTCTTAATCTTTTAAAACAAAGTACG
The DNA here is from genome assembly GCF_054051725.1 of Petrotoga sp. DB-2. Classification (NCBI taxonomy): domain Bacteria; kingdom Thermotogati; phylum Thermotogota; class Thermotogae; order Petrotogales; family Petrotogaceae; genus Petrotoga; species Petrotoga sp. DB-2. Next base: position 67,540 of record NZ_JBSVZD010000004.1, read on the forward strand.
CCAGATTTCATCGAAATTCAACAAAATGTATTTATTTTTTCATAGAAATAAAAATTAAGTATGATACAATGAAAACAGGATATTAGTTAGTTTTTATTGTCATAATTTCTACAAAATCTCAGAGAGGAGGGAACAAAGATGAAAAAGGTTTTCGCAACGTTGTTGGTAGGTATGTTGGCTGTATTTAGTTTCGCTGCGTTTGAAGTTACAGGTGGTTATGTGAATACATCGTTAGTGGCTACTGATGTAACTGGGGTGACAGATGTAACGATGCAAGGGATTAGTGTCGGCGCAAATTACCTGTATGATGGATTAGGTGTAGAAGGTGGAGCGTTGTTAGTCGGCGGTTCTTTTGATTATTATTTTCCAGCAGAATTTGTTAATAACGATGTCACACCTACAGATGAGATAGCTCAAATGAGCTTAGGAGTCAACGCTGGTTACAGACAGAGCTTAAATGCTTTTTTGCCAGACTTACCATTCGGAATGTATGTACAAGGCTTGTTTAACTATTCCTTCGGATTAGGTGACGATAAGGTTGTAGCAAGCAGTTTGGGTTTCGGTGGTGGAGCTGGAGCAAGCTTTGCAGTTCAAAACCTCGACATGAACGTAGGTGCAGATGTTTTATTTGAAAAGCCAACATTAGCTGATGACTACGAAGATGTTTATAAAAGCGAGTTCCAGTTAAGACCAAAATTCAAAGTTTACGCAGGCATACAATTCTAATTTAAAAGTAAACATAGAAAACTAAAAACCTCCGTGCAGGAGGTTTTTTATTTGTACCCAATATGTGGAATGGTAAGATCGTTCCGCCACCGGTGCACGTTTACAATTTTAGTAAGTGTATCCATAAATTATAATAAAAACACCGTGAAATAAAATACAATAAAGTATTCCTTTTTCCATAAAAATATATTATAATAATAATAATAATAATAATAATAAAATCCTTATTGAAAAGACATTTGATATATTGAACATAAGCAATGTACCAGAATAAAACAATTTTTAATATTTGTTTAATATTTAATCGTTAAGATAATGCTATAATGAATCTTGAAAAACAGAACTGGGGGTTTGACTCGAAGATGCAAAAAGCAGCGGTTCACTTAATAGACATAACGCTCATATTCATTATGAACGCCTTCATATTGAACCTACCATTAACCATCTCAACAATCTCATCTCTCATAATATACCTTGGGATATACTCCTTCAGAACATACGACACAGAAACGATGAAAAGTTACACAGAATCTTTAATAAAAACCACTGTTGGAACTCTTGTGAGTTTCATTGTTATACTAATTATCTACTTCTTCCTAAGTAAGTACTTCAACAGATACTTTTTCCTTACCAACCTATTGTACACAATAACCCTCTTGCCAATAATACACAAAATAGAATACAATATCTACGAAAAACACATGCCTGTAAAAAACTACCTTGTAATAGGCAGAAAAGAAGAAATAGGCCACATAATGGAAGAAATCTCAGAAAAAACGCTCAATAAAATAAAGTTCACCCAATACATAAACCCAAACCCAGTAACTCTCGATGAAATAATAAAACAAAACGCACAAAACACATTAACCCAAACGCTCCACGGCATAGTAATAACAGACCCAGAATTAGAAGAAAGGGTAAAGCCACAGATACAAAACTACAAAGCAGAAGGCTTAGAGATTCAATACTTGCCGAACATGGTAGAAGAACACCTAAAACGTATACCAATAGAAGTAGCTCAAAAATTCAAAGAATATTACGAGGTGGTGTTTCAAAACGTTCAACCATCTCCATCACAAAAGATAATTGACAAATTCTTTGGAACTATACTTTTAATATTATTCTCTCCATTTATGTTAATAATAAGCTTAGCTATACTAATCGAAGACGGCAAACCCATTATTTACAAACAAAAAAGAATGGGAAAAGACGAGCAAATATTCATTATCAACAAATTTAGATCTTTAAAAGAAGCAGAAATAGACCCAAACGATCCAAACAAAGATATAGAAAAACGTGTCTTAAAAAGTGGAAAAATACTAAGAAAGTTAAGACTCGACGAACTACCCCAATTTTGGAATATAATAAAAGGGGATATGTCTATTGTGGGTCCCAGGCCAGAAATGCTGGAGTTTCATAACATTATGTCAAACCAAATTTCTTTCTACAATTACAGACTTAAACTAAACCCAGGAATAACAGGCTGGGCACAGATACACTACAAACACACATCAACCCTCGAAGACTACATAAAAAAAACAGAGTACGATCTGTATTACATAAAAAACCAGAATATCCTTCTGGACATTAAAATAATGCTTAAAACAGTTGAAACAATGTTAGGAATGAGGGGGACAAGGTGAAAAAGGTATACATTATCAATCAGTATTATTCCCCTTTTTTTGCGGCTACCGGCCAATTATTAAAAGAGTTGGCTGAATATTTAGCAGAAAGAAACCACAGTATAGAGATAATAACAGGTACTAATGGAAGTAAAAAACTACAAAAAAAAGAATTAATAAATAACGTTGTAGTCCATCGATTAAAAAATAGCAAAGATGGAGTAAATATAAAGACAAAATTGTTTTCATACCTTACTTTTTACTGGAAATTATTTTGGTTTTTATTGTTTAAAACAGAAAAAAATAGTATAGTTCTAACTTTATCATCACCCCCGTTAATTAGTTTTATTCCTGTAATGCTTAAAAACATTAAAAAATATAAACTTGTTTATAATATACAAGATTTATATCCCGATATTTTAGAAAGAATGGATAAAAAAAATAAAAATAAATTTTTCTACATTATCTCAAAGAAGATTTCTCAAAAAATAATTAATGGTGCTGATATAATCGTGGTAATAGGGAGTTGTATGGAAAGGACATTAAAGGAAGAATACAAAGTTAACGAAAATAAATTGACCATAATTGAAAATTGGGCTCTAAAAGAAATAGAAGAATATAAAAATGAGAAGGTTCTAAAAGATAACAATCATTTCAACATTCTCTATTCAGGAAATATGGGAAGAGGGCATGAACATGAAACTATCTTAAAATGCATAGAAAAGCTAAATAATGATGAAGCACATGGTGTTTTTTTTGAATTTGTAGGTGGAGGATACAACTATAATTTATTAAAAAGTAAAGTTGGCAAATATGAATTTGTGCACTTTAAATCTTATGTTGAAAAAGAAAAATTACCAGAAGTTATATCTTCAGCAGATGTATGTTTGGTAATAGGGTCTAAAGAACTTGAGGGAATTATTGTGCCAAGTAAATTTTATGGGATAGTTGCTGCAGGAAAACCCGTTATTTATATTAATTCTGGAAATGACACTATTTCTGAACACATAAGGAAAGGGCAGTTGGGGTTTAATATAAGTAATGGAGATTATGAGAAACTTTACGAATTAATAAAATATTTATCAGATAATAAAAATTACTTACAAGAGTTAGAAAAAAATGCTAAGAAATATTACTATGAAAACTTACGTAGAATCTTATCTTTAGAAAAATACGAAAAATTATTCAAAGAACTGGAGGAACCCAAATGAAAACCGCACTTATCACAGGAATAACTGGACAAGACGGAAGCTATTTAGCAGAATATCTGCTTGAAAAAGGATATACAGTTCATGGGATAATAAGAAGATCCTCTTCTTTCAACACTAAAAGAATAGATAAAATATACCAGGATCCCCATGAAAAAAATAGAAGATTAATACTATACTATGGAGATTCAACTGATTCCACAAATTTGATAAGAATCATGAAAGAAGTTGAACCCGATGAAGTATACAATTTAGCTGCACAAAGCCACGTTAAGGTCTCTTTTGAATCGCCAGAATACACGGCGGAAACGGTAGCTTTAGGTACACTAAAGATTCTTGAAGCTATTAAACTATTAGGTTTGGAAAAAAAGACAAAATTCTATCAAGCAAGCACATCTGAACTATATGGAGAAGTGCAAGAAATACCACAAACAGAGAAAACACCTTTTTATCCAAGAAGCCCATATGCTGCAGCAAAATTATACGCCTATTGGATAACCATAAATTACAGGGAAGCATATGGATTACACGCTTCTAACGGAATACTTTTTAACCACGAATCACCAAGAAGAGGAGAAACCTTCGTCACAAGGAAAATTACAAGGGCAGCAACAAGAATTCTTGTTGGAAGACAACAAAAGTTATACTTAGGAAATTTGTCAGCCAAAAGGGATTGGGGTTATGCACCTGATTACATAAAAGCCATGTGGTTGATGCTTCAGCAAGATGAACCAGATGACTATGTCATAGCCACTGGAGAAACATACAGTGTAAGAGAATTCTGTGAAGAAACCTTTAATAACTTAGGAGTTAGCATAAGATGGAAAGGTGAAGGAATCAATGAAAAAGGAATAGTAGACAGTTTAAACAGAGAAAAACTCGAACAAGTGCTTGGTGGTATCAAAATACCACTAAAAGTAGGGGATACAATAATAGAAGTCGATCCAGTATATTTTAGACCTACTGAAGTTAATTTGTTAGTTGGTGACCCAACAAAGGCAAGAGAAAAACTAAAGTGGGAACCACAAGTGAAATTCAAAGAACTTGTAAAAATAATGGTAGAAAACGATCTAAACCTTGCATTGAAAGAAAATCAAAGAAACGAATGGATAAAAGAATAGAAAATATTTGAAAGGAGTTCTTTTTAATGAACAAAGACAGTAAGATATACTTAGCTGGACACACAGGGCTAGTAGGCTCAGCTATATACAGAAAGTTGAAAAATGAAGGATACACGAATATAATAACAAGAACACACAAAGAGTTAGACTTAACAAAACAACAACAAACACAAGAGTTCTTTCAAAAAGAAAGGCCAGAGTATGTATTTTTAGCAGCAGCAAAGGTTGGAGGAATAAAAGCAAACGACACATATCCAGCAGATTTTGCTTACATCAACATAATGATAGAAAGCAATGTAATCAAAGCATCATATGACTATGGGGTAAAGAAATTACTCTTTCTAGGAAGTTCATGTATATATCCAAAACTATGCCCACAACCAATAAAGGAAGAATATCTACTCACAGGACCTCTAGAGCCAACAAACGAGGCGTATGCAATAGCAAAGATAGCGGGATTAAAAATGTGCCACTACTTCAACAAACAATACGGAACTAACTTCATAAGCGTAATGCCAACAAATTTATATGGCCCAAACGACAACTTTAATTTGGAAACATCCCACGCATTAGCAGCGATACTAAGAAAATTCCATGAAGCAAAAATCAGCAACAAACCATACGTTGAGGTATGGGGAACTGGGAATCCAAGAAGAGAGTTCCTCTATGTAGACGATTTGGCAGATGCTGTATTACACCTTATGAACAACTACGATGGAAATGAACCAATAAACATAGGAACAGGAAAAGACTTAACGATAAAAGAACTTGCACAATTGGTAAAAGAAATTGTGGGATACGAAGGAGAAATAAGATTCGACACAACCAAACCCGATGGAACTCCAAGAAAGTTCTTAGATGTAACAAGATTGCATAACACTGGATGGAGACATAAGATAGAATTGAAAGAAGGGTTAGAACTTACATATCAGTGGTTTAAGGAGAATTGGGGAAAAATTTGAGTTCATCCTCCACTAAAAAAAGCGAATTTTTTCAAATATGCAAGAAGTTATATGCCTTCCTCTTGTTTGGATTTAGCTAAGGGAAAATTGTGAAGGAATGACTCAGATATTAAAGATAATAAACTTTTAGAAGTTAGAAGGTGATGATAAATTATTTCATACGATTCAAGAGGAAAAAATTCTAATAAACTTTACTTTCTATTAATTGTTTGTATTATTCTTTTTTATCCTATAAATTATGCCATATTAATGGATTTTTTTAGGCCTATTGATATATTATCCATTATTTTGATTATTTTTACTTTGAAGAAATGGAAATTGGACATTACTGAATTATTTTTTTGGATAACTATTTTCGTTCTGATTTTTTTTAATTCTTTTTTAGGGTTACAGGTGACAAACTCATTCGATTTAAAAAATGGTTTAGGATTTTTATATAAATTCTTTTTCATTTACGCATTTAAGAATTCATTGTTTACCATAAAACCAGATAAAAAACAATTAAAAATAATATACAATTTATGGTATGCTGTTTATTATATCTTAATGATATGGGTATTTATTTATATTTATTTGGTATCAAATAAACTATTAGCTGGTTCATTGAGACCTTCTTTCCCTTTCTCTAACGATTACCAATATAGTGACGCTCACTTATACTCTAATTATTTATCCTTGAGTTTTATTTTTTTCCATTTAACTAGAAATTTTTTCAAATTTCCTAAAATTATTAGATTAATCGAATTAATTTTAATTTTCCCGTCCATTTTTCTAACGGGCTCAAGAAATGGTTTGCTGCTAATATTATTAAGTTTACCCGCAATAATTATCTTAAATTTTAAAAATATGAGATATTTATCTAAAGAATTACTATATTTTGGGGCAGTGTTTATAATTTCATTTATTTTATTTTTAAATATTTCTGGTGATACAAGTCTTCTTATAACAAGAACTCTTTCTTTTTCTGTGGATGAAAGCGTTCTTGGAAGAGTAACAAAATTTCAAACAGCGGTACAAGAAGCTTCTAATTCAATTTATTTATTCGGTGTTGGTTTGTTTTCTAAGCAAGGTATATGGTATGATGGAATACATTCGCAGATCATTGCAACAGGTGGATTAATATCTTTATTAATTTTTTTTCTGTTGTTTTTATATTATTGGAGAAAAAATGTAAACTCTTTTAGAAGAAAAAAAATTTATTATTTATTTTCTGTACTCCTTTTTTTATACTTTATAAGCAACCTAATTACAGAATTTGCATTGGTAAGCAGAAGTTTAATACCTTTTTTGTTTTATGTTTTTATCTTAATTAATATTGAAAAGTTAGAGGATAAAATGAAATATTCCGAAAGTGAAATTCAAAGAACTTGTAAAAATAATGGTAGAAAACGATCTAAACCTTGCCTTGAAAGAAAATCAAAGAAACGAATGGATAAAAGAGTAGAAAATATTTGAAAGGGGTTCTTTTTAATGAACAAAGACAGTAAGATATACTTAGCTGGACACACAGGGCTAGTAGGCTCAGCCATATACAGAAAGTTGAAAAATGAAGGATATACAAATATAATAACAAGAACACACAAAGAATTAGACTTAACAAACCAGCAACAAACACAAGAGTTCTTTCAAAAAGAAAGACCTGAATATGTATTTTTAGCTGCAGCAAAGGTTGGAGGAATAAAAGCAAACGACACATATCCAGCAGATTTTGCTTACATCAACATAATGATAGAAAGCAATGTAATCAAAGCATCATATGACTATGGAGTAAAGAAATTACTCTTTCTTGGAAGTTCATGTATATATCCAAAACTATGTCCACAACCAATAAAGGAAGAATACCTACTCACAGGACCTTTAGAGCCAACAAACGAGGCGTATGCAATAGCAAAAATAGCAGGATTAAAAATGTGCCAATACTTCAATAAACAATACAGGACTAACTTCATAAGCGTAATGCCAACAAATTTGTATGGCCCAAACGACAACTTTGATTTAGAAACATCCCATGCATTAGCAGCGATACTGAGAAAATTCCATGAAGCAAAAATAAACAGCAAGCCCTACGTTGAGGTATGGGGAACAGGAAATCCAAGAAGGGAGTTCCTGCATGTAGACGATTTGGCAGATGGTGTATTACATCTAATGAACAACTACGATGGAAATGATCCAGTAAACATAGGAACAGGGAAAGATTTAACGATAAAAGAACTTGCACAATTGGTAAAAGAAATTGTGGGATACGAAGGAGAAATAAGATTCGACACAAACAAACCCGATGGAACACCAAGGAAACTCTTAGATGTAACAAGGTTACACAATACTGGGTGGAGACATAAGATAGAATTGAGAAAAGGGTTAGAACTTACATACCAGTGGTTTAAGGAGAATTGGGGGAGAAAACGTTGAAAATTTCTTTTTTAATACCTGTTAAAAATGAAGAAAAATTTATTTATGAATGTTTAAATTCTATAAAAAAATATGTTATTGATTATGAAATTATAGTAGTAAATGATCATTCCACTGATAATACTGTAGATAAAATATTAAAATTTATAAATGAATCTGATAATAATAACATTTATTTATATAATAATAAAGGTAATGGGAAATTGAACGCTTTAAATTTAGCTTTTAGTAAATCTACAGGAAATTTTATAAAACTTATCGGTGGAGATGATGTATTAGGAAAAGATTTTAAAGATATAGAATTGGATACGAATACTACTTATTGTCATGATGTAATAGTTACTGATGAAAACTTAAATAAAAAATTTATAATAAAAACAACTGCAGATTTTTTAAATTCATCTTTTGAAGAAAGTATTTATAATTTAAAAAGTATAGGATCAGGTAATTGGATAATTCCTAGAAGTGTTGCAAAAAAAATATTTCCTATTCCTATAGAATTAATTTTTGAAGATGTTTGGATTTCTAATATGATAAAAAGATATTCAAAAATAATGAAAATCGAAGGAGAACTTTATTTCTATAGACAAAATGATGATCAAACATATGGAGTTTATAATATGAGCAAAGAAAAGATCGAATATCTATATAGTCGAAATTGCGAAATGTTAAAAGGATTATTAAATAATTTGGAGCGATTTAGTTTTGATTTTAATATATCAAGATTTTCCTCAACAAGAGAATATTTTATCTTACTGTCAGAAAAAAAAATATCTATAATTAAGATTTTAAAATCGAAAAACATTACAAATTTAATGAAAATTAAAATTATACTATTAAAAAAATTTACTAAACTTTATCCCTTTATTTTAAGAGTTTGGTATTTACTTAAACGATGATTATATGGATTTTTTATTTATCAATTTATTAGTTTTTTTATATTTTATATCTTTTAGTAAGTGCAGTGTTCTTTAAAGTTTTAAATAAATATAAGAAAAGCTGATTACAATTTAGGAGTAGGTTCAGCAACGCATGCCCAAATGACGGCTAAAACAATGATAGAATTTGAAAAGGTTGTATTAAAAGAACATCCGGATATTATATTAGTGTATGGGGACACAAATACTACATTAGCAGGATCAATAGTTGGAGCAAAATTAAAGATCCCTATTGCACACGTGGAAGCAGGGATAAGGCAAGAACCAAAAGACATGCCTGAAGAGATAAATAGAGTATTAACGGACCATATATCAAAATACTTATTTTGCCCTTCTGAACTAGCTGTAAATAACTTAAAAAAAGAAGGTATCACTGAAGGAGTGTATTTCACAGGAGATATAATGTACGATCTCTTTTTAAAGATGAAGCCATATTTCAAAGAAGATATTATCGACGAATTGAGTTTAGAAGAAAATAAATACATAGTCACTACGATTCATAGGGATTTCAACACAGACAGTAAAGAAAAACTAGAGAGTATTTTGAAAGAGTTAGACAAAATAACAAAAGAAATAAAGGTTGTTTTTCCCATACATCCAAGAACCAAAAAGAGAATAGATGAATTCAAACTTAATGAATACACAAAAGATATCTTACTGATAGAACCTCTTGATTATTTAAGTATGATGGGATTGGTACAAAAGAGCCTTCTTGTAATAACAGACAGTGGAGGGTTGCAAAAAGAAGCATACTTTGCAGGGAAAAGAGCAATAGTTGTTATGCCAGATACAGGTTGGAGAGAGTTAACACAAGCAGGTTGGAATGTACTAAGTGAACCTGATGAAATCAAAAATAAGATGGATTATATAATGAGCAACGAAATATCTTCAAATGTAGAAAATATATATGGAGACGGAAACACAGGGGAAAAGTTAGTAAAATTACTATCCATTTGACAAATACCAAAATAGTTGCTATAATCTTTTTATATTGTTCAAAAATTGAACAAAGGAGTCGAATATTATGCAAGATAATGAGATACTCATTTTAGAAGAATTAGAAAAGAATTCTAATATAACTCAAAGAGGCCTTTCAGAAAAAACAGGGTTGTCCTTGGGAATGGTGAATAGACTTTTAAAAAAGTTCATCAAAAAAGGGTTTGTTAAATTAGAAAGGTTGAATGGCAAGAGTTTCAGGTACATATTAACGCCCGAAGGATTCGAAGAAAAGAGTAAAAAGACAATAGAGTACATGAAGATATATTATAGAAGAACGTTGTTGATAAAACAAAACATAGAAAGAATAGTACAAACATATGGAGGAAATAGAACTTACGTTCTATTTGGGAAAGATAAAGAGATTAAGGAAATAATAGAAGGAATATTGAAAGAGTTGAGAGTTAAATACATAACAGAAAACGATATTGAAAAAATAGAAAGTACAAATGTTGTATTATACTGGAATGTTGAGGATAATGAAAAACTTGAAGGTTTGAAGTGTGAGTTTTTGATGCTTTCCTAATTTTCAATATTTAAATCGTAATTACATTTGGAGTTGATAAATAGTGAAGGTATTGTTCCTGACGAATTTGTTGCCATCTCCTCATAATCCTACAGGTGGAATTTTTATAACAAATAGGCTTAAAACTCTACAAAGTTTTAATATGAATTTCGATATTTATGGTATTACTTATAAGGATACTTTTGGCGTAAAACTTTTAAAGAAGATTCTTTCTAGCACAAATGGAAATGTTACTGATTCATTTTACGAAGTTAATGGTGTAAAATACAAATATGCAACTTTATGTAGAAATGTAATCGACATTTTTAATTGGAGAGTATTAAAGAAAAATAATCAAATTGAAAATTCAAAAGAAATTGTAAATAAGCTATTTGATAAAATCAAGGGCGAAGGATTCGACATAATTCACGCACATGGGATGTACAAACCACCAGCGGGATTAATTGCTAAAGTATTGTCTGAAAAGTTAAATATTCCATATGTAGTTACATGCCATGGTAGTGATATAAACTTAGCGATGCCTAAGGCAAAAGAATTGTACGTAGATGTTTTAGAAAATGCTGCAAAGGTTATCTTTGTGAGTAATGCGTTATTGAACAAAGCTAAATCATTTGGGTATGCTGGTGAGAATTCTGTTGTTATTCCCAACGGGATTGAACCAGATATCTTTAAACCTTTTGATAAAGGAAAGACAAAAAAAGAATTGGGGTTATCTAAAAAGGTTGTTGGGTTTGTGGGTGGATTGAAGGAAGTAAAAAGGGCAGATAAATTGCCCGAAATTTTTTCTTACATTTCTTCAATCTACGATGCTGAATTTTTAGTGGTAGGAGATGGTGAGTTAAGAAAAGGCATTGAAAATGAGTGTAAGAAAAGAAGGTTGCAGGTTAAATTTGTTGGTCGTGTTTCTCATGAAGACGTACCTTATTATATGAATGTTATGGATGTAATGATACTTCCAAGTAGGAATGAAGGATGGCCGTGTGTTGTATTGGAAGCACAGGGATGTGGGGTGGCTGTTGTTGGTAGCAGTAACGGGGGTATACCCGAGGCAATCGGAGATGGAGGAATAGTCGTCGAGGAAGAGGAAGATTTTGAAAAAAGGTTTGCTGAATCGGTTGTAAAGTTGTTAGAAAATCCAATTGATGAAAGTTATTTAAGAAAAAGGGCTTTGGGTTTTTCGTGGGAGAATATTGTAGCAAGAGAAATAGAAGTATATAAGGAAGTCTTAAATTAAAGATTAAAATGAAGGAGTTTCTTATGGGAGAATATCCTTTAATCTCGATAATCGTTCCTTTTTATAATTCTGGTAAATTAATTGCCAACAGTGTAAATAGTTTAAAGAAACAAAAAGAAAAAAATTTTGAAGTAATATTTATCAACGATGGCTCTCGGGATAACTCAAGGGATATTTTAAGGGAATTATTAGAGGATTGTAATTTCACATATAGGTTCATAGATAAAGAAAATGAAGGAGTAAGCATTGCAAGAAATTTGGGTATAAAAGAAGCAAAGGGGAATTATATAATTTTTTTAGACGCAGATGATGCTATACATGAGGATTTGATAAAAGAATTAAACAAAAAGCTAAAGGATAGTGAACCTTTTGACATAGTATATTGGGGTTGGGATAAGGTAGATCCAAGTGGAAAGGTAATAGGTAAATACGAAGACCATTATGAATACATAAAAAATAGCAATTCTTTCATAAAAGATTATATGCTACACAACTTCTGGATTTGGACTGGAAGCGCTATGTACAACAAAGACTTTTTAATTAATAATAACATATTTTTCCTAAAAAAAGTATTTTTTGCTGAAGATGTGAATTTTATATTTAAAGCTTTATTAAAGGCTAATCATATTACTTGTATTGAAAAAAGTTTGAGCTATTATTTTTTTCACGGTCAATCCATCTCAAAGAATTTTAACTTTAAAAGAGTACATACGATAAAAGCAATCTATTTATTGGAAATTTTATTAAAAGACGGTACAGAAGAAAAAGAAATATTTATAAATGAATTTAAACCTGAATTTTATTGGAATATGATCAATGGCTTGTTATTGTTCGATAAAAATGATGAAAAAACAAAAGACATAGTTATTAGGCTGATAAAAAATAACTTTATAAGAAAAGAATTAAAAAAATATAAATTTAAATCACTTAAGGGCAAGATAAGAAAAATGATAATATTGTATTTTCCATCTATGTATATTTCTATTTTCAAATAACTCAGTGAATTATATAGTAAAAATATTCTTTTTACCAAAATTTGTTGGAGGCTATAATGTCTAAAGAAAGAGAATTTATTAAATATTTTTTTCAATTCTCAATAGGTCAATGGATATCTGCATTGATTTCTTTCATCACTACCCCTATTACTACTTGGCTTATAATCCCAGAGGAGTTTGGTAAGGCATCGATGTTCACTTTAGCTTTCAATTTGCTTCTCAATGTGGCACTTCTTGGAGCGGATCAGAGCTTTGTTCGTATGTTTTATGAAAGACCTGAGGATAAGAGAAGAGATTTGCTATGGGATTCTTTGCTGCCAAGTTTGAGTATAGGCGTTGTGGTTTTTGTTGTAATTGGTATCTTTTGGGAAGAGCTGTCTTTCGTTCTTTTTGGGGATTATAATCATTTTCTTCCGATTTTTCTGTTGGGGGTTACTATACTAGTTGGTATTTTAGAAAGATTTTCCACTTTGGCTGTTCGGATGAAAAAAAGAGGTATCGCTTTTTCTACATTGAGGGTAATAAACGGAGTAACAAATGCTGTTTTTACGATTTTATACGCCATTTTTGTTTCAAGAAGCTTTTATGCTGTCATCGTTGGTTTGTTTTTTTCTCATATAGTTACAGCTTTACTAGCGATCTTTTTTGAAAGAGAATTGTGGTTTGGTAAGTTCAAGGTTGATTTTAAATCGATAAAAGCGGTTGTTAGATATGGGCTTCCTTTTGTTCCTACTTTTTTAATTACGTGGCTTTTTCAGTCGATAGATAGGTTGGCGTTAAGAAATTATTCTAATTTTACAGAGATTGGTTTGTATTCTGCCGCTTTCAAAGTGGTTGCGGTGATGAATTTAATTCAAGTGGGGTTTACTACGTTTTGGGTACCTGTTTCTTATGAAAGTTATGAAAAAGAGCCTGAGAGTACAGGGGTTTTTGAGAAGACTTCTGTGTTCACTGCCACAGCGATGTTTATATTTGGATTGCTGATAGTTGTGTTCAAAGATGTGATATTTTTACTTTTAGAAAGTTCTTATAGGCAGGCTGCTGGGATTAGCTCTTTTTTGATTTTGATGCCTATTATGGGAACTGTTGACTATATTACTGGTCAAGGAATAAGTTTTAAAAAGAAAACCTATTGGTATACAGTAAGGGCAATTATATCTGCTGGTGTTAATATATTTGGAAATTTGATGCTTGTTCCTATATATGGCGCTAAAGGAGCAGCCCTTTCCACAGGATTTTCTTACATTGTTTTCTTTTCAATAAGTACATATATTTCCCAGAAACTGTATCCCGTGAATTACCATTTGGGTAAATTTTATATCAGTACGTTTGTTTTTGTGATCGTTGCTTTTGTGAACACTTTTGTCCCTAATATAGTTTTTCAGGTTGTGTCTGCTATTTTGGGTTTGATCGTTGTAATGTTTGTGTATAGAGACCAGGTGAAATATGTGTTTGATTTGGGGATTGATTTGATGAGGGAAGTGAAGGAGAGGGTTGTTAGTAAGTGAGGGTGGTATTGGTAGGGCTTCGCCCTAAGACCGCTCCCCACCCCTGTTGTTATTTTAATTTTTTTCTCATCTCGATAGCTACTATTCTATATCCTGCTTTTAAAAAGAGAGTTTCTAAAAACTTCAAAAATTTTGGTAAAGTAACAACTCTCTGTTTTTGAAAACCCCTCATGAGATTAATGTATGTCTCGTCGAATCCAAGATTCTTATACAAATTATACGCAACTTTGTTGTTCCCAAAAACATTCAGTTCAAGAGATTTTACGTTTTCCTTTTTTAACGTTTCTTCTAATTCTTTTATAGCACTCTTTGCAAATCCCCTTTTTTGATACTTAGGAAAAATCCTAATATCGTATATAAACGCTTTTTTAGAACTGTAATTAACAAAAACCCATATTCTTCCAACGTGTTCGTTATTACCGTTTATAACATTATATCCATAGTTTTTTCCTTTTTTCATATCTTCGTTCCAGATGGTATCAATTTGATCCTCAGCTCTTGCCAAGGCTTCTTCGTAAGGAATCAACAAATTCTCAGCTAAAACTTTTGCATATTCTTCGTACATTTTCTTTTTGTATATTTCAAACTCTTCTTTGCTCATTAATTCGAGCTTCGTTACCGACACCTCCAAAAGATGTTATCTTTTCCCGCCCACCGCCCCATAAGGAATTACTTAAAATTAGTTGCTTAAGGAATCGTTTTAATAAGTAACTTAAGGAACTATTCCTAAAATGTCGAAGGCGTTTTTAGTTATTTCAGAATATTTCTTGAAAAGACTTAAATCCACTTCTTCTCTATTCGAACTTCCATGATTATCAGTCGCTAAGAAATCCACCAAGTAATTATCAAAATAATACTTACCTTCTTGAGTTTTTAACCCTTCAAAATTGACCTGGAAGAGTACACCCATTTCTCTCATTCTTTGAATGATGTCTTTGTGTTCATATAACCATTTGTATCGTTCCACATGTACAAGAATAACTTCATAACCATCCAATTGTAAATTAAATATCGAATCAAGGGCATAAATAGGCATAGGTTGTATTGGGAATTCTATCAAAACGAAGGAATTAAACGGAATAAAATCTTTGTAATCTGGGGTTAGATATAATTCAGAGGCAAGATAGGTCTTTAAACCAATTTCATTCTCTATTTTTTCTTTCACCTTTTGATAAACTTCTTTGATGTTAGTTATATCTGTTTTAACAGAAGGATGGTTGACATGAGGTGTAAAAATAACATGGGTAATGTCGTTTTCTTTATACCTTCTCAGTTCATTTAATGTTTCTTCAATAGTTTTTACGCCATCATCAACTCCAGGTAATAAATGGCAATGAATGTCGATATACATTTTATTTTACCCCCTTTATGGGCCCCTTATGTTCTAGTTTTTCTTCTTCTCTTCTTTGTCTTGCTTTTATCCCCATCATCCGAGTAATAATAGTAGTAATAGTAATAATTAGAGGATTTTTCGTTTACATCATTTATAACCGTTCCAATGAGTTTTACCCCTGATGTTGTTATGTTTTCAATTGCGGCTTTTAAAGTTGGTTTCAAAGTTTGTCCATAACGAGTCACTAATACCAGTCCATCTGAATATCTTGATGCGATCATAGCATCGGGAGCAACCATTATTGGTGGAAGATCAATAATTATCTTATCGTAAAACTCTTTGAGTTTATCAAGTAGATCTTTAAATCCATTTGAAGTTAGTACAGTTGTGGGATTTGGAGGTAAAGTTCCAACAGGCAAAACATAAAAGTTATCTAGAGTCTCAAAAGGTTTCTTTACAGATTGTTCTATAGAAGCTCCTCTCAATAAATGATTTATTAACCCAACATTCTTACTTTTTAAATTCAAAATCTTTTCAACTCTTGGTCTTCTCATATCAGCGTCTATCAATAACGTTTTGTTACCGCTTTGGGCGTATGAAATAGCAACATTTGCTGCGGTTATTGTTTTACCCTCAGTGGGTCCACCACTGGAAAAGGTAATAACATTAGGTTCTTTGGCGTTAGAAAAGTTAATATTGGTAGCCAACATCTTGTAAGCTTCAGAAATTGGGGAGACTGGATCCCTTAAAACTATTAATTCATCATTTGTTTCTTTGTCTACATGTAAATGCGGTATTCTACCAAGAACAGGGTAACCCTTAACGATCATCTTCAGTTCGTTTTCATCTTTAACCTTTTTATCCAGATATTCGATGAGAAAAACTACAAGTATACCTAAAAAGATTCCTAAAACTCCTCCTATTAAGGCAGTCAGAGTCTTATTTGGTTTAACAGGATTTGGAGAAACAAAAGCAGGGTCTATTATATTTGCTGTACCAATTACACCAGCTTCAGCAATCTTAGCCTCTTCCAATTTTTCTAAAAGAAGAACATACAGATTTTCTTTTACTCTTACCTCTCTTTCGTAATTCATAAGTCTTTGCTCCAATGCAGGTAATTGGTTCAATTGGGATTGATAGGTGTTTCTTAACGTTGTTAAAGATTGTATTGTGCCTTGAAGAACTTGTTGTCTGGCTTGTTCTTCAATCAATTGTGAATACAAGCTATTATACTGCGGATTGGTAGTTCTCACTTGGGAAGTTACAATAGTACTTATCTCACTTTTTAGCATCTCTTGGGCTTGGTTCAGTTCCTCCCTTAGTCTCAAAACTTCGGGATCGCTGGGAGATTTAGTACCTTCCAAGCCTGCGAGCTGAACCTGGATATTAACTATCTGATTTCTTAAATTACTTACGACTGGGTTTATTGATATTGTCTCAGATGAAATGATTTCTTGATCCATACTTTTTAAGGTATCATTCAACGTTTGCAGCCTTATCTTAGTTTCTTCCATTTGCATCTGATAAGTATTTATCTGTTGATCGTAGGAAACCAGAAATTGTAATATTGATTTTGCCTCTTCATCTAACAAAAAAATATTATTTTCCTCTTTAAAATTTCTAAGATCGTCTTGAGCAGCGTTCAAATCACTTTCAGCTAATGGAATTTGCTCTTCTATAAACTTTCTTCTTGCGGTGTACTCGTTTTGAGACAAACTTTTTAACAAATCGTTGTATACAATCGCTAAATTATCAGCGATGCTTCTTACCAGTTCCTTGTCTTCACTTTGAACCGATATCCTTACGACATTTGTATCGCTAACAGGTGAGACCGTGATCATTTGTTCGAGGGCACGAACAACGCCGTTTCTTGTGACCTCTTCTGGGTTTTCAGCTTTTGCTTGAAAATATTCCATTAAGTTTAAATTGTCGATTACTTTTTCTAGATTTCTTCTGCTTTTTATCAATTCAATTTCTGTCGATATCTTAGATGAGGTTGACCCCATCTGTGTACCGAAAATATCTGCAACGGAACTTTGTTGAGATGGGTCAATTTTCAAGGTTGTATTTGCTTCATAAATTGGAGTAGTGTTGAAAAGGTAGATTAGGGTAATTACTGCCGTTACAACTACGGTTAAAAAAAACCACCAGAATCTTTTTTTAAATATCTTTAAAATGTCCTCGAATGTCAACTCATTTTCCATCTTTAAACCTCCCAGGGGTCTTTAACTTACTTCATGTCTGAATAATAAATTCTTCTATAAAATCATTATACCAAATATAATGAATTTTATTTAATCTCTTAATATTTTTTCACATAAACAACGGTGGGATCCTTTTCTTTTTCTAAAACCTCCATTATATCTTCCAAGTTTGTTCTTTTTTCTTCTATAAATATAATAATTTTTTCTAAATCATCTCTGTATAGTATATAATCACTGTTGTTAAAATTGTCAAACACGATAAAAGCCTCGTTCGTATTTTTAAACTTTTCAAATTTTTCAAACTTTTCTTTGTAATCTTCGTTTTCTTGTGAGATATAATACTCTATTTTGTAAGATTTTATTGTATTTAAGATGTTGTAAATTCTTTGGGCAAGATTTTGGGCAACTGAGAAATTTCCCAAAAACAACAATCCAAACTTTTTAAAATCTTTTTTGTAAATATAATTAACTATCTTCTCAGCATCGTTTGAATCATTTAAAATAATGTCAGGAATCCCAAATAAACTTTCAAATTCGTATAGATCTTTCACTGTTTTGTCGTTTACTTCTCTTACGAAAACCCCCAAAATTCCCAAGGATATTGCCAATACCACTCCAATAGCTAAAGAGAGGGTGGTATTTGGTGATACAGGATTCTCTGGTACGTAAGCGGAGGTTATTACTGTGAATTTGTTATCGTACAGTGATGCCTTCATTCTTTCTTGCTCTAATACAGTTAGTAAAGTGTTGTATCTTGTTTGAAGTATAGCTTGATCTTTTCTCAAAAGGAAATATTCGTACATAATAGGGGATCTTTTCGCAATTTCATCATCTATAAGTTGGAGCATATTTTCGTACACTTGTCTTGTTACATCGAAAAGTTGGAGTTGTGTAATTATCCCTGTGTATTCATTAAAAGTTCCCATATCAATCGATGCAAGAAAGTTTAAATCGTTGGAAAAAATTGCTTCAAGGTTATTTTCCAATTCATTTTCTAAAACGGTTATTTCAGCTTCCAAAGCACCAATTCTCGGAGAACTAGGGGAATTTAACTTTAAAGTTTCTAATTCTATTCTATCACTTACTAATTTGGATTTTATATCCTTAACAGGTGTATCTTTTTCTGTATTTGTTAATATAAACTCTTTAGTTTCTGGGCTCATTTTGAAAATATTATCTTCAATAGCTTGCTTTCTGATTTCTAATTGGTTTTTATCAGCTTCTAATTTGAGTATATTCATATAGGTTTCTGAGTAGTAATTAATTAAGGGATCCACACCTTGAGTGCTTTCTGATGAAGGATCTAAAGTAGTTCCCTGTAGTTTATTTTTAGTTTGAAAATCCAAAACCTCTTTATTTATCTGATCATATTGCTGAGAAACATCTTCAAATAGAGTTTCGACTTGATTCAAATAAGATTGCGAATCCTCAAAATAAAGTTTTTTTGCATATTCGGTGTAGTAAGAATACACTAGTGACACAACCGAAGCAGCAATAGTTGGATCAGAACTTTGATAGCTTATTTCTATCATATTAGTTTCTTCCACATTCTGTATATTTATATTTTCTTTTAGTGAATCGATAAGATCTCTTTCTGTTACTTCTGTGCCTCTTAATCTGGCAATTAACCCTTTGTTTTCATTCGCTTTTTCTACAAGATTGAGCTCTTTTACAACGTTTGCCAACACCCAATCGGCTTTCATCCTTTCAATTTCGGTGGTTAAACCCGAGTCAGCCGGTTGGCTAATTCCTAACAAGTTTGCGGCAGAAGACATGGACCCTAAAGAGACACTTGGTTGGGAAGAACTTGATTTGTACTCTATAACCTGCTTTGCTTCATACGTGGGGGTTGCAATGAAAAACAGATAAACCACTGTTAAAAAGATAGTTAAAAAGAAAATAATTAGAAAAGTCCACTTTCTTCTTTTAAAAATTCTGAGTATGTCTGAAAAGGTTAGTTCTTTTTCTTCTTCCATTTCCATCCTCCAATTTTTAGTTATTTTTTACTGTGTTTAGGCTCTTTTAGCGCCCCTTCGCCCCGCTCCCCACCCTTTATTTTATTCTATGCAAAATATTCTACCATATGGTAGACTTATTTCAAAAGTATTTTTTTATGTTCATATTAAAATCTCTTTTGTACTGCATCAGCTCGCATAAACTTCTGAATTGGCAAGAAGAGCAATCATAATATTTTTCTCCTGTTTTTGCGTTGTTGTATTTATCATGCATTTCCTCTAAGAACCTTCTTATTTGTCTTTCTTTTACTGCTATAGGGGTGAAATCAGATTTATTGATGTTTTGAAAAACTTTCTCTAACCACGTGTAGAATTCTTTAATATCGAAAGATACGAACTTAACACCCCGCCCGTGTTGTTTATATATAATAATATTTTTTTGTATTTTTATAAAATTACTATTTTTATGTTCTTTTTTCTTTGATACTACTTGAAACTTTAGATACACGTCAGAATTTGCTAATTTGTTTTTCCATTCTTCGTTGTTTAATAAGGTTAGGTAATAAATTAGCAATTGTTCACTTTGGAAATTTTTTGATCTTTTGTAATCCATAATTGAGTAAGCTTCTGGTAAAAGTTGGTCGCCAAATTCATCAAGAAGGTACACATAGTTTCCGTTCAAAAGATCTACCCTGTCTATTCTGGAGGTTAGGTCTACATCGTGAAAATTCCCGATATTTATCTTTGAATTTACCTCTAACTCTGTAGCTATAACTTGAGAATAAGTGAGATCTATACCTTTTTTGAAATGGATATACTTTCGATGTATGTCTTCTATGCTTTCTAAAATATCTTCTGTTATTATTTCACTTTCCACGTCTTTTATAGCTTCATAAGTGTGTAAAAAATCGTCTGTATACTCCTCCCAAATATCTTCAATGATATCTTTTATTTCTTCTTTCAATTCTTCTTTGTTGAGAATTTTTTGGGACATAACTTCATAATTTTTGTATTTGGAAAATATCTCTTTCATTACCCTGTGCTTTATAAGCCCATCAAAAAACTTCTCAAAATCTTTATCTCCGTTTAACCGACCTTCAATTCCAAGATAATACTTAAAAGGGCAATCCACATAAGTAGTTATTTTTGTATGACTTAACCGTCCAAGGTCGGTATTTTTATATAATTGCCAGCCTGGATTAGTTATCTCTTTTTTTAATCTTTCAATATCAGTAAAGTGTTTACTTTGTAAATATTCTTTCTTCCCGTTCAATATGTAATAAATAGAAGCTTCTGATTCAGAGAATATATTCTCGGGATCTTTTGGTAGGATTTCTTTTTTAGAGAGGAACTTATTCGAATATTTGACGTTTTTAAAGTTGTTCCTAAACTCTTTTTCGTATGGAGAGGGTAGTATTGGTTCACCACTTAGTTTAGCGTTTGGATATGTAAATACTATATTATCAGCGAAGATCATCGAGATAAACAAGTTTCTTCTACTGATCTTTTCTGAATGTTTGGCGATTGAGGTCCCTTCGTTACTCATAGATGTGATGAAAGGATTGATCTTTATTGAAGGGTAGTTTTCTTCGGTGAAACCGACAATATATTTGTATTTTTTCTTTACAAATCTTGAGTCTTCAAGGCTCATTATTTCTACTGTATTATCGTACCTTTCGGATTCTCTATACGTTTCAATCTGAATAAGAGAAGAAAGTATTTTGTAGAACTTTTCAATTCCTAAATTTTTATTTGACTTTAGAATTTTCTCCAAATTTTCTTCGACGTTAAATACTAGTGCTTCAAAAGCTTTTAATGCATTTAATTGACTCTCAATAGAGAGTACATCCTCGTATGTTTTCAGTATGTTGAAATGAGATAGGTAAGTATCTATCCATTCTTTCACTAACTCCCTGTAATCAGAAACACTGAAGTACTTTTTTCGATCTTTGCTTTTCTGGATATTTTCTAAAAGAGAAAATATGTTGCCAAGACATTTTTTTAATTCATTTAAGTCTTTGAGTTCTTCGCTTATTCTTTCTATTTCTTCTGTACCTTTAAGTTGAGAATTTCTTTTATCTATTTCTTTCTCAACGGTATTCATCCACTTTTCTTTTCGGTTCTTGAGAGAGGATTTTTGTATGTCATAGAATAAGTTCAGTCGCTTTAGATACTTTTCTATCTGCTCCATTGTCAGTTCAGTTACTCCCCCGTAACCACTTTCAATCATCGCCAAGATATCTTCAACTTCACAACCCCTCACCAACGTTTTAATTGGTTGAAGAAGTATTAAAACTATTTGGCTTTCGTTTAGAGGAACATCATTTTTAAACCGGTAAGGTACCTTGGCATCTTCCAAATAATCCGCCAATAATTTTGCAGTTGAACTATTGGGAACAACGATCCCCAATTCATCAGGTGAAAGATTTTCACTTATCAATTTTCTTTTTATTTCTTTTGTAAGGGTTTCTATTTCAGAAACATCGTTGTTCATTGGAAAGATCTCAATATTGGTATTTTCAAAAATCCGTTTTAACCCTTTATTTTTCGATTGGAACTCAAACCCTTCATTTTTTAAAAAGTTGTGTATGTTAGTTATAGAATCAAAACTTCTGTCTTCTATATTGACCCAAGTAATAAAATGAACCTCTTCAAAGAGATTAAAGAAAGCTTTAAGAGTTTTGTTAACGGCTGGAGAAATATCAAAAAAACCCGAAATAACGACCCTTTTTCCTATATATTTTTTCCCTTCTTCTTTCAATCTAGTAGGTAAAATCTCATAAAACCATTTATACACACTAACGGGATCGTAATTTCTTTGATATTTAATAGACATATCGAACTTCGTTTCTAAAATATCTTCGAGTTTTTTTTCTAATTTAGTGTAAAGTATGTACAAATTAGAATTGTTATCTATAGAATCATCGAGCAACTTGTATTCTTCAGAGGATTCAACGATTTCTTCATCTTCAACCCTTGAAATTTCCCATTTTTTCTCGAAAATATCTAATATGTACTCCACTGATTTTTGAGATTTGGATATAACGTTTAGATATTCAGAAAATTCTTCGTCTTTCTTCTCTTCTTCTATTAAGTCCATTATCTCGTTTTCGATGTATACCTTCAAAAAATCTCTATCCAGTATTACAGATTGTGGCTGGTATGTTTTTAGCGTCTCAGTTACATATTGGTTTATAACCCTGAAGGCATCACGATTGATAGTTTTTTTTGTTTGTGAGGCAACGTATTCTGCCACTTGCTTCACATAAAAACCAGAAGGTCCTAGAAACAAAAAGTTCAGAGGGTCTTCGTTGTAAAAAGGAAGTACAAGATCTCCAACGTTTTTAAAATGTTCTGGATTTAAGTCAAATAAATAGACCTTTCTCATTTTTCTACCAGCTTTCTATTTCGTTTCTCACTTCATCGAAGTTATATTCAAATTTGTAAGTTCTATTTTCTCTTTCGTTCCCAAAGAAATCCTTCTCTATATAATCATAGTTACCAAGGTTATATTTGTACTCTATTTCAGTATTTGGAGGCATTCTAAGAGACAATTGGTACGTCCCATCCTCCATTTTTTCAAACCTATAATTTTCATCTCCCACCAACCAATTGTTGAAGTTTCCCATCATATAAATTGAAGCATCTTCCGGTGTATCTTCTGGAACGGAAGTGATTATAAAAGTGACTTCGAATAAGTTTTCATCTTCTTCTGAAAACGAAGGTATTTCTGGGGCTGTTGTAGGAGATGGCTGAGCTGTTGTTGAAGCTTTTTGTGAAGAAAAACCAAAAAGCAAAAGAATTATTGCAAAAGGAAGTAAGATTTCTAAAAATCCTTCTTTCAATTGTCTTTCACCTCTTTAATGGTGTAACTCTCTTTCAGTTAATTATATCATATTTATTATCTCGATACACAAAAGATTTTTAAGGTAATTGTTATTTAAATTCTTAAACAAATACCATTTGTTTACGAAACTTATGGTATAATGTAAAAGGTTATTTTGGCCCAAAAATTAGAAAAAGGAGTAAAAACATGACAAAATTTCAACACATGGGCCTTTCTGATAGCATACTCAACGCGATTGATAGAAAAGGGTACGAAGAACCAACTCCTATCCAAGAAAAGGTTATCCCCTTTCTTTTATCAGGCAAGAATAATGTAATCGGTCAGGCTCAAACTGGTACAGGAAAAACTGCAGCATTTGGTATACCTCTAATTGAAAGATTAGAAGAGAAAGCAAACGACGTTCAAGCTTTAGTATTAACCCCTACGAGAGAATTAGCTTTGCAAGTTTGTAACGAAATTGACTCACTGAAGGGAAACAAAAGATTGAATCTTCTTCCCGTGTATGGAGGGGTCTCAATTGGAAATCAAATCAGAGCCCTTAAGAGAAACGTAGATTTAGTAGTAGGTACCCCAGGAAGAATAATAGACCATTTGAACAGAGGTACTTTAGATATTAGCAAAATTAAGTATTTGGTCATTGATGAAGCCGATGAAATGCTAGATATGGGTTTTATAGAAGATGTGGAGACGATACTTTCAAAAACTAATAAAGAAAAGCAAATTTTGATGTTTTCAGCTACGATACCTCAAAGGATTATTACCCTTGCTAGAAAGTATATGGGGAATTTTGAAACGGTAACAACAGTTCAAGGAAACAAAGAGGATATAACCGTAAAAAAGGCAAAACAAATTTATTACATGATTTCTGAATCTGATAAAATAGAACTTTTGAGTAGGCTCATAGATATAGATAGTGATTTTTACGGTCTTGTATTTACTAAAACAAAAGTCCAATCAGAAGAAATCGCAAACAAATTAATCAAAAAAGGTTACGAAGCAGAAGCACTAAATGGTGATGTCTCTCAAAATCAAAGAGAAAGAATAATGGATAGATTTAAGAGCAAACGTATAAAAATTTTAATAGCCACAGATGTTGCAGCCAGAGGTATAGACATAGACAATCTTAAATACGTTATCAATTATTCTCTTCCACAAAATCCAGAAAATTATATACATCGTATAGGAAGAACTGCGAGGGCTGGAAATGAGGGTATAGCTATTACTTTTGTCACACCGAGCGAGTATAGAAAATTTATGTTCATCAAGCATTCCTCAAAAGCCTTAATAGAAGAAGCTAAAATACCACAAGCCAAAGATATTGTTAACGCAAAAGTTGAAAAAATAAAAGATGAGATCAAATCTAATCTTTCCAAAGATATAGATCCCATTTATGAAATCTTGGCGGAAACAATCTTAGAGGAGACCGACCAAGAGCCGAGCCAAATAATTGCTTCTATTTTAAAGTATTTTTATGGTGGAATCTTGAAAGAAGAAAATTATAGCAAAATAAAAGAAGTTAAAAACTCTTCAAAAAGAAAAGACCAAAGGTTATTTGTTGCATTAGGTAGTTTAAGTAAAATGACACCAAGAAAACTTGCTGAATTCATAGAAAAGGAAACTGGTGTAAATAGAAAAAAAATAAAAGATATACAAATAATGGATAAATTTTCTTTTGTGACGGTTCCTTCCGAACAAGCTGAAGCAATAATAGAGATCTTTAAGCAAAAATCAAAGAGAAAAAGACCACTAGTAGTACAAGCTAAGTCCAAAAGAAATTAGAAAGTGAAATCAAAAATGGATTATAGGAAGAATTAGTTCGAACTAGAAGCATTTTTAACCGCTTCGTATACGTTCAAATGTAATCTTTTATCATAAGCTTCGGGTAAAATCCTATTAGGTGTAGGAATACATGAATTTGAAATTGCAAGTATTGCAGAATGGAGCATTTTTTTAGTTATCTTTGATTTTTTCTCTATCGCTCCTTTCATTATTCCAGGAAAGGCTATGAGATTGTTGATTTGGTTAGGATAATCTGATCTGCCAGTCGCCACTATACTTGCCCCGAAGCTTTTTGCTAATATTGGATCTATTTCCGGTAAAGGGTTGGCAAGTGCAAATATTATAGGATTTTTATTCATTTTTTTTACCATCTCTTCATTCAAAATATTACCTTTAGATACCCCTACAAACACATCCGCACCAAAAAGAGCATCTGAGAGATTCCCGGTTATATTTTCTGGATTCGTTATCTTTGCTAATTCTTGGTGATATTCATGCAAACAACTTTCTGGAACATTTTTATTCAACACCCCATTCTTGTCAACTAAAACAAGATTTATGACCCCAAAATCCATCAAAAACTTGGCTATATTGTATCCCGCTGCCCCTATACCGTTAATAACAACTTTAATATTTTTTGCTTCTTTGCCCATTAATTTCAATGCATTCAACAATCCTGCCGTGACTACTACAGCAGTTCCCTGCTGATCATCATGAAAAACCGGAATATTCATTGTTTTATTCAATTCTTCTAATATTCGAAAACATCTGGGAGCAGAGATGTCTTCTAAGTTTATACCTCCAAACGAAGGTTCTAAGTTCTTCACAATAGAAACAATTTCTTCTGGATCTTGTGTATTTAAGCAAATTGGGAAGGCATCAAGCTGGCCAAAAAGATTAAACAATAATGCTTTACCTTCCATAACGGGAAGAGCACCATATGGACCTATGTTACCGAGACCTAGTACAGCGCTTCCGTCTGAAACGATACCAACGGTGTTCCAACGTCTTGTGTATAAAAATGTGTTTTCTGGATCTTTTGAGCATCTTTCTGCAACATCTGCTACCCCAGGAGTGTATAGTAGGGATAACGATTCTTCGTTCAAATTGTCAACATTTGAAATTGTCCTGATTTTTCCCTTGAGTATTTTGTGTAATTCTTTTGCGTCCAAGATTAACTCTCCTTAAAAGTTAAAATATTTGATTGCCGTTTTTATCTATTGCCACCATTAAAGGAAAATCCTCCACGTTTATGTTGTAAATAGCTTCTGGCCCTAATTCTGGAAAAGCAAGAACCCTTATATCCTTCACACACTTAGAAAGGTACGCAGCTGCACCACTTGGAGTTATAAAATAAACTCTCTTGTATTTTATACATAACTTTACTGCCAAATCACTTCTTTTTCCCTTTCCAACAGTTCCTAGCACACCTAATTTAAAGATCATTTCAAGATATTTATCCATTCTTTCACTCGTTGTCGGACCTATAGCACCTATCTTAGAGTTCTTTGGAGGATTTGCAGGGCCTGCATAAAATACAATTTTTTCATTTAAATCTACAGGAAGCTGCGAATTTTTTGAAAGTAATTCTAAAAGTTTTTGGTGTGCAGCATCCCTCATAACTATCAATTCACCAGTGTATTGTAAGAGTTCTCCGATTCTTAATTTTTCAATTTCATCTATCTTCAAATTTTACCACACCTTTTCTACAAAGGTAACAATCTAAGGAAACCCCCACAGGAAGTGTTGCAATATGTGTGGGAGCATATTCTACATGTACAGAAAAAACCGAAACTCCTTCTTTTAGTCCTTGAAATCCTATTTTTAAAGTATTTAAATCTTTCAAAAGCGCTTCCTCAAAATCCGCATATACAGGGTTTTGATTTCTTTCTTTGAAACTTTTGGTCAATGCTAATTTGGATAAAACCATTGCTTTATCAGAAGTTCCACCTATTCCTATTCCAACATGTAAAGGCGGGCAACCTTTTACTCCGTTTTCTTTCACATGCCCAATTATTACATCTTTTAATTCTTGGACCCCGATCGATGGCTTTAACATGAACAAGGCTGAGAGATTTTCACTCCCCCCGCCTTTCACCAAAAATTTGATCTCTAAACTCTTCCCAGAGACTTGGAATATGTGTACCACAGGTGGAGTGTTATTTTTAGTGTTTTTTCTTTCAAAAAGGGGATCACTTACAACTGAAAATCGAAAGGGATTTTCCGTATATACCTTTTCAACCACCTCACTTAACGTGGAAAATATCGGGTCTTCAAGAATAACTTCGTTCCCTAGAAAAACAAAAAATTCAACAATGCCTGTATCTTGACAGAGAGGTAATTTTTCAGCTTCTGCAATCTTATAATTTTCTTTTAGCGCTTGAGAAAATGGACCTTTGTATTCGTCTATGTAAGTTTTTACTTCTGGATTTATCGTTTCATTGACCTGTACTATATGGTTTGTCAACTTTTCTAATATTTCACGCTTAGATATCATCTCAAAATTTCAAACTCCTTTTTTATAATTGATTACTCTCTTTAGCGATGCTAATTGTTTAATTTCTCAAGTTTCTATTTTATCGTCTATTTTTCCATCTTTTTGAAATTTTAACATAAAAATGAAAAATTAAGAATTTTTTAGTTTTTGAGTCCTAATCGCCTCTACTCGACTTTAACAACGCGGCATCTAACATTATCTAATGCGTTCAATTGACTTTTAAAAAAATAATTGTTATAATTAATTATGATTATTCACTTGGTGTATGAATGAAATGATTAGAGGTGATCTTCCCAATGCTAAATATTCAAAATTACACTTTTTTCAACCCCTCTCCAAACTTTCGAGAAATGATGATCTTAAAGTTAATTTCTCAAGAAAACGATATTTCTCAAGAAACGATGGCGAAAAAAGTAGGGGTTGTCCCATCGATGATAAACAAGTATTTAAAGGATTTTGAAGAGAATGGAAATATTATAAAAAGCGGTGAAAACAAACGTAATATGAGTTATGAACTTACAGAGGCGGGAAAAAAGAGGTTGCAATTTTTAACCCTGAGTTTCGTTGATGAGGTTTCTGAGCTGTACACAGAAACCAAAGACTCCTTCAAAAAAGTTTTTCAAACTCTTAAAAAAGATAATTTAAAGGATATTCTTTTATATGGTGCAGGGGTTGTTGGAGGGATTGTACTAAAGGTTTTGAAGGATGAAAATATTAATATAATTGGATTTTTGGATGATTCTCCTTCAAAGCAAGGAGATAAGCTCCAAGGAATAGATATTTACCCGCCGGAAAAAGCCAAAGAGTTAACCTATGATGCCCTCATAATAGCTTCGTTCAGGAAGTCAGAAAAAATATTGGAAAAGGCAACGGAAAGAAATTTGGAAAAATTGTACGTTTTTAAGATAGATGAGGAAGGCAATATTTCTTTGGAGGGGGATATGAAATGAAAGATAAGATGGAGGTTCCTCTTTTTGATTTAACAAGGCAATATGAAAAATTGAGAAAAGATGTTCTGAAGAAGTTGGATGCCGTTTTCACTTCTGGAAACGTGGTTATGGGAAGTAATGTAAAAGCCTTAGAAGAGGAAATTGCGAAGTATATAAATGTAAAGTATGCTATCGGTGTTGCTAATGGTTCTGATGCCCTAAGAATATCGGTTCAAGCTCTGGGTATAAAAGAAGGAGATTACGTTATCACCACACCATATACTTTTTTTGCAACCGCAAGTGCCATTGTC
The DNA here is from genome assembly GCF_054051725.1 of Petrotoga sp. DB-2. Taxonomy (NCBI): domain Bacteria; kingdom Thermotogati; phylum Thermotogota; class Thermotogae; order Petrotogales; family Petrotogaceae; genus Petrotoga; species Petrotoga sp. DB-2. Next base: position 96,640 of record NZ_JBSVZD010000004.1, read on the forward strand.
CTGAATGGTGCTACCCCTATATTCGTGGATGTAGAAGATAAATACTACAACCTTGATTTGGATAAAGTCGAAGATTTGCTTGAAAATCATCCGGAAAAAGAAAAAATTAAAGCAATTATTCCTGTACACCTTTTTGGAAAAACCGTTGATTTAGAGAGATTGGAAAAAATAAGAGAGAATTACAACGTAAAAATCATAGAAGATGCCGCTCAATCTATTGGGTCTGTATGGCAGTATAAGAATGGCGAAAGAAAATTTAGTGGTAGTATAGGAGATTTGGGTATTTTTTCTTTCTTCCCAACAAAAAATCTGGGTGGTTATGGTGATGGTGGAATGGTTGTTACAAACGATGCGGATTTGGCAGATAGGGTCAGAAAATTAAGAGTCCATGGTGCAGCAAAAAAATATTATCACGATGAAGTTGGTTACAATTCAAGGTTAGACGAAGTTCAAGCCTCAATATTGAGAATAAAACTAAACAATTTAGATGAATACATTGATAAAAGAATAAAAAAGGCAAAAAATTATGAAGAATTATTTGAATTACATAACCTCAACGAAGATTTAAGTTATCCTGCTTATTTTAATGATAGAACCCATGTCTATCACCAATACGTTGTCACTTTGAATAACCCCAAAGATAGGAATAAATTAAAAAAATTCTTAGAAAATAAAAGTGTTGGAACATCGATATACTATCCCCTGGGTTTGCACCTTCAAAAGTGTTTTGAGAACTTGGGTTATAAAGAAGGGGACTTCCCTGTAGCTGAAAAGGCATCTAAATCGACGATAGCTTTGCCAATGTTTCCAGAGCTCACCAAAAAAGAGCAGGAATACGTAGTTAAATGTATTAAAGAGTTTTTTTCAAAATAGTTTTAGAATTCATAAAAACAGTGTTATTTTAGAAAGGGGAGGACTGAAAAATGGCATTACTAGACAAAATAAAAGATAAAACGGCAAAGGTAGGGGTAATAGGTTTAGGTTATGTGGGTTTACCTCTTGCAGTAGAAAAGGCAAAGGCAGGGTACCATGTTTTAGGGTTCGATATTCAAAAAGAAAAGGTTGAAAAGGTCAACAAAGGAATAAATTATATTGGAGATATTGTAAATTCAGAGTTAGAAAAGCTAGTTGAAGATGGTTATCTAAGCGCCACAACTGATTATGATAGAATAAGGGAATGCGATTGTGTTATGATATGTGTTCCAACTCCTTTGAATAAATACAAACAACCTGATTTAAGTTTTGTTGTTGATTCAACAAAAGAGATTGCAAAAAGGCTTCACCCAGAAATATTGATTGTTTTAGAAAGCACTACATATCCAGGAACCACCGAAGAAGTAATTCTGCCATTATTACAAGAATATGGGTTTAAGGTTGGAAAAGATTTTTATTTAGCTTTTAGCCCAGAGAGGGTAGATCCAGGAAATTTGATTTACAAGACCAAAAATACACCAAAAGTAGTCGGTGGAGTTACCGAAAAATGTACTTTACATGCAAAAACACTGTATGAAAACGTATTAAACGCAGGAGTTTTCACCGTATCGTCCCCTAAGGAAGCAGAGATGTCAAAAATTTTGGAAAATACCTTTAGAATAGTGAATATTGGTCTCATCAATGAAATGGCTATTTTAGCAAAGAAAATGGGAATAAATATCTGGCAGGTCATAGATGCAGCTGCTACAAAGCCTTTTGGGTTCATGCCTTTTTATCCAGGACCAGGTGTGGGTGGTCACTGTATTCCAATAGATCCTTTTTATTTAACGTATAAAGCTAGAGAGTTTGACTATCACACAAGGATAATAGAATTGGCAGGGGAAATAAACGATTATATGCCCGAGTACGTAATCGAAAGACTAATGGACATTTTAAACGAAAATAAAAAGTGTTTGAATGGTTCCAAAATATTGATGTTAGGGGTGAGTTATAAAAACGATATAGACGATTTAAGAGAGTCTCCTGCATTGAAAATTTTGGAGCTTTTGAAAAAAAAGGGAGCAGAAGTAAAGATTCATGATCCCTATATAAAAAATTTTTCTCACAAAGGAATAGAGTATAAAACGGTAGATTTAACTAAAGAATTGTTAGAGGAATCAGATGCGGTCTTAATTACTACCGGACATAAAAAGGTGGATTACAATTTTGTTTTGGAAAATGCCGATATAGTTTTCGATACAAAAAATATCACAAAAGAACTTAGAGAGAAGTATCCAGAAAAAGTTTCTCTATTATAAAAAGTTTAAAAGTAGGTGATATTCCGTGCTTAAATTGGCTGTAATAGGTTGTGGAAGAATTGCTCAAAAAAAACACACAGAAGCGATCATAAAAAATTCTGATATTATTGAAAACGTGGCTGTTTGCGATTTAAAAGAAGAAAGAGCAAAACAATTTGCCAGTAAGGTAGAAAATTCTGGATTAAACAAACCAGAAATATACACGGATTACAGTAAATTGTTGAAAAGAACCGATATAGATGCCGTGGCAATAGCCACCGAAAGTGGAAATCACTATGAAATCACCATGCAAGCTCTGCAAAACAACAAACATGTGTTAGTGGAAAAACCAATGGCCCTATCAACAAAACATATGAACGAGATGATAGAGTTTGCAAAAAGGAAAAATTTAAAGTTAGGGGTTTGTTTTCAAAATCGGTTCAATCCACCTATACAAGAATTAAGAAAAAAAATTACAACAGATTCATTTGGAAGGATTCTCCATGGTCAAGCTTCCATTAGGTGGAATAGAAACGAAGAATATTATAAGCAGGCAAAATGGAGGGGCACTTGGGAATACGACGGGGGCACGTTGATGAACCAATGTACGCACAATATAGACTTGCTATTGTGGAATATGGGCTCTGAAATAGATGAAATATACGGTGTTATTAAGAACTTCACGCATCCTTATATAGAAGCCGAGGATTTTGGAGGGGCAATAGTAAAATTTAAAAACGGTTCTGTAGGAATTATAGAAGGATCAGCAAATATATATCCAAAAAACTTGGAAGAAACTCTATCGATATTTGGAGAAAAAGGCACAGTGGTTATCGGTGGCTTAGCGGTGAATAAGATAAAACATTGGAGATTTGAAGGAGAAGATGGACATCCATTTCAAAATCTCCCAGATCCTGATACGGTTTATGGGAGCGGGCACATTCCACTTTACAGAGATTTTTATCAATCGATAGAAGAAGATCGAGATCCCTTTATTAACGGTGAAGAAGGGAAAAAGGCTGTAGAAGCTGTTTTAGGAATTTACAAGTCTGCCCTTTTGGACAGACCTGTGAAATTTCCAATCGATTTTTCAACGATAGAAATCAAAAGGGGTCAACAATGACATCTTAAATTTCACGTATTTCGATTATTTCCAAAATAGTTTCAAAGTTATCTTTATCTATAGCTTTATCAAGATATTCTGCTTCACCAACTTGGTTATCGTAAGGATCCAACCTTAAGAAATGCTTGGGAGGATAGAAATTGTAGTGAAATTCTGAGTTAGAAACCATTCTAAAAGGATCAAGATTACCAAAATAAAAGTTCCATCTTTCTTCATTTCGTTTTCTTAATGAACTGCCACCAAAAGATAGATCAGCAAAACACCATCCAAACGGTTCGACATAAAATTGTGCCCAGTCATGAGGACTTATACTGTGGGGATCGACATATAGACCAGATTGCCATTTTGCGGGAATGCCGACTATTCTACACAACGTTATAAACAAAAGTGCTTGAACTCCACAGTCGCCTTTTAAATTATAGGCTGCATATTCTGGTATGTTTAGTATCGAAACATAAGGTCTGACATAAGAATATATAACGTTTTGGGTTATGTAATCATAGATCTTTCTAGCCTTTTTTAATTGATTCTTTTCGTCTTTTACAATCTCTCTTGCCAAATCTTTTAAAAAAGGAGTAAAAACAATCTGAGGTGGCCATTCAGATGTGTAGAAATTGGGTTGGCGGTCTAACACTTTGTTATAATCAAGATCTACATATTTAACATGGTTTTCGTAGGAGTATTCAACGGTGAAGCTCTCTTCTTCTTTTAGTTTTTCTTCGAAGTATATTGTTCTTTGAGGATAAGTTTCTGGAGATATAAATTTTGGTTTGTGTGAAGTATTTAGAATCTTGATATTTTTGATTTGCTGAGCCTTTTGTGGGATGGGCAGGTGAACTCTGACAGTCTCGTTTAATCGTCCTTTTCCCTTTTTAAACTTAATACCTGTTTTTAAATGTATGAAGTAACTTTTCTCACCCTTTTCAATAATTTCTTTTATAATACTTTCTTGTAATTTTTTTGCTTCTTCATTTTCTTGAGGCTTACTGATTAGACGCCCTTTCATCGATGAATAGGTTTTTTGGATGTTTTCAAAAAATCTTTTGTGAAACATTACTTTACCATTAATATTGATCCAATCAGCGTATCTTTCTTCTTTCAACCTTTCTAGTTCTTCTACTTCAAAGTCTTTTATTTGTTCTTGAAGCATTTTCAATGCATTTTCATAATCATAGATATACTCTTTTTTTAGAATTTCCATTCTGTATTTTTCAAAACTCAACCTTTCTTTTAAAGTACCTGAAATGTTTCTTTGTAAATAAATATCTATTAGTTTATTAGCCTTTTCAAATTCTCCAGAATCTACAAGTTTTTCGATATCTTCTGGTAAATTTGCGATTAAAAAACCTAAATCGTTATCGTTCAAAAGTCTCCCCTCCCCTTTCACATATTGATTTCTATTCCTAAACCAGGTTTGTCCAAAAGAATTATTGTATCTCCTTTTACTTCAAATCCTCCTTTTATTCCTTCGAATTCTTCATAATACATGAAAGAATCTAAATCAGCATCTGTTATATTTCTCTTAGCTGCGACTAAGCTTGCCCCCGCAGTAAGGGCCACCTTTGTTTCTACCATACATCCAACCATACAATTAATTCCAGCAGATTCTGCAATTGCGTTAATCTTTTCAGCTTCGTAAAGCCCTCCACTTTTCATCAGTTTTATGTTGATCATATCGGCACTATCTTTTTTCATTGCATGCATTGCATCATGAGCGTTATGAACTGATTCATCTAAAATTATCTTCATATCAGCCTTTTTTCGCAAAAGTGCAGACCCATCAAAATCCCAATCGGCTAACGGCTGCTCAACGGCTTCAACGTTGTAATTTTCTATCATTTTGATTGCGGTTAACGTATCGTGTATATTCCATCCTTGGTTGGCATCTATTTTCAATCTTACGTTATCTCCCACGCTATTTCTTATTAGCCTGATAGCTTCAATGTCGTTTTTAAGATCAACGCCAGTTTTGATTTTTAATATATTAAATCCTTTATCTACGCTCTCTTTGGCTTCGTTTGCCATTTCTTGTGGTGCACCAATCCCTATCGTGATATCTGTTTGTACTTTGTTTTCAAATCCACCAAGAAGCTTATAAAGAGGTTCTTGCATCACTTTCCCTTTTATATCGTAGAGAGCGATATCAACCGCTGCTTTTGCTGCTGTATTTCCTGCAATTGCTTTGTTCAATATATAATGTATTCTTTCTATTGCGAGTGGATCCTGCCCTATTAATATTTCTTTGAATGTTTTAAGAACAAATGTTACACTATCGATACTTTCCCCCGTTACCGAACGAGAAGGAGTAGCTTCTCCAAAACCGTAGTATCCTTCATCAGTAGTTATTTTTACAAGCACCGATTCACAATACTCCGTTGCTCCTCGCGAAATAACAAAAGGTTTTTTGAGTTTAATTTTGATTTTTTCAAATTTTAAATCTGTTATTCTCATTTCTCTACCTCCCATTGGATTTTTAAATAGTTCGACCCCTTGCCATAACCTTTTTTATTTCCAGATTACTTTTATCTAAGAACACTATATCGGCATCAAAGTTTTCTTTTATTTGGCCTTTGTTTTCTAATTTAAGAAAATTTGCAGGATTGATAGTGATAACCTTTAAAGCTTCTTCTAAAGGGATATCTTGTTGTAATACACAATCCTTAACCTCTTCAAAGAGTGTACCTACATCTGCTACTGTTAAACCTAAATAATTTCCTTTGTCATCGAACTGTGGTAAACTCCCCTGTCCATCGGATGAGAATGATATATTGTCAATACTTACCCCATCTTCCAACAAAAGTTTCAAAGCTTTAGATGGTTTTGATGGATCTTCTTTGTCTTTCTTTTTTGACGAACTAGTTGTGAAATCTATTCTTCCACCCATTTCTATAAAATTTTTACATGTTTTAAGAGCTTTTTCTCCCTTGTTCATGTGAGTTGGAAGGAACTGTGTAATAGGTAATTCTGAATTTTCAACAACATCTATCAATATTTGAATAAATTTTTCTCCTCTGCCAACGTGAATATTTACAATGCCTGCCTTTTTTGATAAAATTCCGCCCACTCGAGCTTCTGAAGTCAATCTTATCAGTTCTTCTAAGGTTGGTTGGGAACCTCTATGGTCTGAAATAGCGACTTCTCCAACACCTATTATTTCTTCAATGAAAACCAAATCGTCTATAATTCTGCCGGTAAAAGTTTTTATAGGAAAATGATAAGAACCCGTATACGTGTAGCAGCTTATTCCTTCTTGTTTTAATGCTTTTGCTTTTGCGATTAAGTTTTGCATACTTCGAGTTGCGTTGTCGGTTCCCAAAACACCTACTACGGTAGTAATTCCAGAATTTACTATCTTAGAAACAAATATCTCTGGGGTTCTTGTGCTGTATCCCCCTTCTCCACCTCCTCCTGTTATATGAACGTGAGAGTCTATAAAACCTGGAACTACTATATAATCCTCAGCATCGATAATTTCAACTTTAAGATTAGAATTTAATTCTATCGAATCGACTAGTTCTAAGATTTTTTCTCCACCAATTAATATATCTTTTTTCCCTAAAGCTTTCGGTGAGTAAACCGTTGCATTCTTTATGAGGGTAAGCAAAATTCTTCTTCTCCTTTTCTATGATTATAATTTTTATTTCAATCATGCCATAGAAATATTATAAAGTCAAGTTAACGCATTCTACCAATAATTTTTAAATAAAAAACAAAAAGCTCAAAAATCCGAAAAAAGATTTTTGAGCTTTCAAAGAAAGAAAAGTTTGGTAATGGTCGGGACGACTGGACTTGAACCAGCGACCTTTGGTTCCCGAAACCAACGCGCTACCAACTGCGCTACGCCCCGAATTCTTATTATTCCATAATTGATTTTATCATATTTTTGAATCGAAGTGAAGACTAATAAAAAAATTGAGAAATAATAAATTGTCTAAATAATATAAGTGAAGTTGCTACAAACCATATATCCGTATATAATTTAACTATTGCGTTATAATAATTCATTTTATTGTTAATTTTAGGCACAGCTAACTCTTTTAAAAAATGTTATAATTGATATGAAATAATTGAAAGAGGTGATTATAATTTGCTAATTCCTTTACACAACCTGTTTATTGGACAAAAGGGAAAGATAGTGAGTTTAAACATTGAAGAAGAAAGTACTAAAAATCGTCTTATCGCAATGGGAATTACTCCAGGTAAATTTATAGAATTAGCCCATGTTTCTCCTTTTGGGGATCCTTTAGTATTTAAAATTGGAGAAAAAAAAGTAGTTTTAAGAAGGAGCGAAGCTTCTAGGATCATTGTAGATGTTCCTTACAAAGTATTCAACCTTTTGGAAAGTGAAATTGGAAAATATGAAATTATCGATATTAAAGGCGGAAGGAATTTTGTAGAAGAAATGAGAAGTATGGGGTTGTATAAAGGAGTTAATATTAATTTAGTTAATAAGCTTGGGAATAGGATAATTATAGATGTTGATGGGAAAAAATACGAATTGGGCAGGGGAAGAGCTTCCAAGATATTTTGTAAAAAGGTGGAATAATTAATGAATATATCGCTTATAGAAGAATACGTAAGAAATAATAAAGAAGTAGATATTTTGGAATTAAAAGAGAAATTTCACTTAAATCAAAGTGAAACTAATATTTTGATTCCTTTTTTAAGAATAATGGATGTTGAAATTAAAAAAATAAATAAAATAGAACCTGTATGTAAAAGTTGTCCATTGTCAGATAAATGTGGAAAAGGCCTGTTAAATAACTGTTATTATACTAATAACTCTACAAAACAAATTTAATACAGGGAGGAGCTTGAATGAGCAAGGATACCCTCAAAGATAACGTTGAAACCGTTGACAAGGAAGCTGAGATTTCAATAATTGGAAATCCTAACGTCGGAAAGACTTCTCTATTCAACCTTTTAACGGGCACAAAGCAATATGTTGCCAATTGGCCAGGGGTTACAGTAGAGAAGAAAATAGGAAGTTTTAAGTATAAAGGTAAAACCTTTAAATTAGTTGATCTTCCAGGTGTTTACACCCTTTCAGCTAAAAGTGAAGACGAGAGAGTTGCTAAGGATTACTTAATAAGTAATACTTCAGAGATAGTAATTGTCGTAGCAGATGCTTTGAACTTGGAAAGTTCTATGTTTTTATTGTTTCAACTTATAGAAATAGGCGTGAAGACTATTTTGGTTATAAACTCCGTAGATGAAGCTCGGGAAAAAGGACGAATCATCGATCCATCCCCGATTTCCAAAACTTTAAACATCCCTGTCATATTGACTTCCGCCAAGACAGGTGAAGGTAAGGAAGAACTTTTAGAAGAAGCATATAAGCTTTCAAAAGAAAAAAATCTTACAAAAAAGAAAATAATGTATCCAGAAGAAATAGAGAATTTTATCAATTTTTTTCAAGACAAAGTTTCAAAGTTTCCTAAAATAAGTTCAAAATATCAAAATTATATAGATAGTAGTTGGTTACCAATATATTTTTTAGAGTTTGGAAGTGAAGATTTAGAACTTCCCCAAGATTTTTTGACTGAGTTAAAAGAAAATTTTGATATAGAAGAACTTAAAAACAAATATTTAAATTGGAAGTTTAATTTCATTTCTTATCTAGTTAGTTCTTCGATAATAAAAGAGGGTATAGACTGGTCTTTGAGAGATATTTTAGACCACGTTTTTACACATAAGATTTTGGGAATATTGATATATGTTTTTGCTTTGTTTGCAGTGTTTTCTCTAACATTCAGCCTCGCTCAACCGTTATCGGATTTGCTGGATTCGACTTTTACTTTTTTGGGTAATTCTATCAGCGAATTTGTAACTATTCCTTGGTTGGAATCACTACTAGTTGATGGGGTTATAGCTGGCGTTGGTGGTGTTTTAGTTTTTATTCCACAGATTTTTATCTTATTTTTCTTCTTAGGATTCTTGGAAGAATCGGGATATTTACCAAGGGCGGCCTTTTTAGTCGACAGAATTGCCAGGAATTTTGGATTAAGTGGTAGATCTTTTATGTCTATTATTTTAGGTTTTGGTTGTAACGTTCCAGCCATTATCTCTACTAAAACGATTGCCAATAAAAAAGAAAGATTAGCTTTAATTCTTAGCCTTCCCTTTGCATCGTGTAGTGCAAGGTTACCCGTTTACATTCTTTTAATAAGTGCATTCTTTTCAACACATGCAGCCACTATAATGCTGCTAGTCTATTTATCGAGTATAGCGTTAGTCTTAATATCCTCAAAATTTTTACAAAGATTCATTACCCAATCAGAAGATATCCCCTTCATCATAGAACTGCCGAGGTTTAGGATGCCTACTTTAAAAAATTTATCCATTTATACATGGAACAGAGGAAAGCACTTTTTACAAAAAGCTGGAGGCATAATTTTAATAGCCACCGTACTAATTTGGTTTTTGTCTTTCTTCCCTAATTTCGGAACAGATATAAACAGTAGTTTTGCCGCTTCTATAGGGAGAGTGTTTGAACCTTTAACCAATCACTTGGGATGGGATTGGAGAATAAACACCGGCTTGATTTTTGGTGTCGCTGCAAAAGAAATAGTTGTGTCTTCCTATGCCACAATTTTTAATGTTGGAGAAGGCTCTTTAACCTATGCCTTACAAAATGCATTAACCCCAGCATCTGCTTTAGCACTCATATTCTTCGTTATGGCTTATATTCCTTGTTTTGCAACGTTAGCCACGATTAAAGCGGAGACAAATGGGTGGAGATGGGCTGTTTTTAGTTTTATTTACACCACTGTCGTTGCTTATCTTATAGCTAATTTGGTGTTTTTTGTGGGAGGTATTTTTCTATGAAGCACAAAAACTTGACACTTTCTTTGATAGCAATATTATCGATTATTTTCATGTTGCTAAATATACAGAAAAACTTTTTCTACGTCTTTTCTTTTTTTGTTATATTTTTAATTTCGATCTACGGTTTTTCTAATGATAATAGAATATGGTATCATAAATCTGCCCATATAATAGTTTCTTCTTTTATCGGTCTATTTCTTTTAGCTTATGAAATCTTGGATATTTTGTTCACTATGCTTGCGGGTGAATTTTCTGAAATAAATTTAAATATTTATGTTATAATCTTTGGTATACTAAGCATAATCATATTCTTTTTAGAATTGAGGTATCTAAGAAAAAAGAGAAATGAAGCATTGAATAAGGAGGAACAATAAATGTTAAAAGATATATTAAATAATGATTTAAAAAAATATATGAAAGAAAAAAATACCCTTGCTTTAAATGCGGTTAGATCGATAATATCAGAGATTAAGAATAAAGAGGTTGAAAAAGGTTCTGAATTAACAGAGGAAGAAATAGTCCAGTTGATAAAAAAACAGATAAAAATGAGAGAAGATTCCATTGAACAATTCGAAAAAGCAGATAGGAAAGATCTTGCTGAAAAAGAAAGAAAAGAAGTTGAGATCTTGCAAGAGTACCTTCCTGAGCAGCTTTCTGACGAAGAATTGAAAAAAATAATAGAAGAAACTATAAACGAAGTTAATGCAACATCAAAAAAAGATTTTGGCAAAGTTATGAAATTAGTAATTCAAAAGGTTCAAGGAAGGGCCGATGGAAAGAAAATAAGTGAAATACTGTCGACACTTTTAAATTAACATATAACTAATATGTGATATAATAATACTAGAAAGAATTTCTTTGGAGGTGTTTTTTGCAGTGCTCACAATAGTTTATTCGGTTTTATTATTAGGGATTTTAGGGTTTGCTTCCGGTACTTTTTTAGCATTTGCGGCAAAAAAATTTGAAGTAAAGGAAGATCCAAGAGAAGCTATTGTTAAAGCCGTATTGCCAGGTAATGACTGTGGATCTTGTGGTTATCCTGGATGTGCAGCCTTCGCAAAGGCATTTGTCAAAGGTGAGGTTGGAAAAGACGGTTGTGTTCCTGGCAAATCTCAAGGTGTCCCAGAACTTTTGGAGAAAATATCTAAGATGTCTGTTGACGAATTGAACAAAATATATGAAGAAAGCGGGGAAGACGATTCTAAAATTTTAAAACTACTAAAACAAAATTAAAAAGGGGGGATCAAATTGATCGATCCTATATCCTCTCAACAATACAAGCCACTTTATCTAAGTAGTTTTGATTATGGAAGTGATCAACTTCCACACACGAGTAGTCAAAACATTAACCAGAGTCCTACAATGTCCAAGGAAGAGATGGAAAAACTTTTATCTTTTGTAATTTACAAACAAACTGGAATTTCGATGAAATTAGTTAGAACCGTTGGTGAATTGTATCAGGGTCAAAATCTAGATGTTTTAACGTAAGTAAAATTTTCATAATTGCGGGCCAAGATTGCCCGCAATTTTAAATAAAGGAGGATTTTCCTTGTATCCAAAGGTTTACGCTTACTTAGAAAGGATTCAAGAAAATGCAAGATTTTTAAAATCATTGTGTACTGATTCGGGTGTAGAAATAATAGCTGTCACTAAAGTAGTTTGTGGTGAACCTACAATAGCTCATGCACTTAAAGAATGTGGAATTGAAATACTGGGTGATTCAAGGATTCAAAACATAAAGAAAATGAGGAATTCTGGTATAAAAGGACCTTTTATGTTACTTCGCATACCCATGATCTCTGAACTTGATGATGTGGCAAATTATGTTGATTATACTTTAATAAGTGATTTAGAGATAAGTAAGAAATTGGGGAGTGTTTCTTCTAAGTTCAATAAGAGATCTAAAGTCATCTATATGGTTGACGTGGGTGATCTGAGAGAAGGAGTTTGGTTTGAAAAAGCTGTTTCTGAGGTTTCAAATGCCATTGCTATAGAAGGAATAGAGATTGTTGGAATAGGCACAAACTTAGGATGTTTTGGTGGAGTAATCCCTGATGAAACTAATATGCAAAGGCTCGTAAAAATAAAGAAAGAAATCCAAAGAGAAACTGGAAGAACTCTAGATATAATCTCCGGGGGAAATACCGCTGCCTTACCTTTAATTGAAAAAGGAAGTTTACCAAAGGGTATAAACCAATATAGACTAGGCGAATCGATCATCTGTGGAATGGACGCAACTAACAACCGCAACGTTCCAGGGACAAGGCAGGATACGATAATCTTGGAAGCAGAAATTGTGGAATTAAAAGAAAAACCTTCCGTCCCCTACGGCAACATTGGTTATGATGCATTTGGTCGTAAACCAAAATTTGAAGACAAAGGTAATAGAATAAAAGGCATTTTAGCTGTGGGAGAACAAGATATTAATCCTACAAGTATGTATCCGTTGGATGACGATATTGAAATACTCCATGCAAGTAGTGATCATACAATCGTAGACTTAACTGAATCTAAAGTGAGGTATAAAGTAGGAGATAAGATAAGATTTAGGTTAGGTTACTCCTCTGTTTTGAGGGCCTTTACAAGTCCTTATGTTGAAAAGGTGATACTTTAATGTTTGCTTTTGTAAACACTCTTTTTGTAATAGCAATGATCCTTTTTATAATTTCAACCGTATTTTTATGGAGATCTGCTAAAATGATAAGAAACGGTAGTAAAAGTTCTGATGAAGACGTAAAAAAAATGGACAAAAAAGGACTGGTAGGCCTTTTAATAAGTGTTGGAATTTTTGTTTTATCTTATTTTTTGAGCTTATTAGTTTGATCGAGGTGGATACAAATGGAACTTACTTCTTTTACCCCTCCTAATAGTAAAGAAGCTGAAGAGTCGGTCATAGGTAGCATCTTTTTAGACCCTTCCATACTTCCTGACGTGATCGAAGAGGTAAGATGGGAAGACTTCTACTACGAAAACAATAAGATAATATTTAAAGTTATGGAAGAACTTTTTGACAAAGGGGAACCTGTTGATACTGTATCGGTGATTGAAAAACTAAGAGAATCCAATCTTTTACAGAAAATCGGTGGAGAAGATACAATAATTTATTTAGCTCAGGTTGTCCCAACAACGGCTAATGTGATGTATTACACCCAAATTGTAAAAGAGAAAGCCCTTTTAAGAGCTTTAATAAACGCATCTTCGGAGATAGTTGATGCCGTAAGAAATATTGGAGATGCTCAAGAAGTTTTAGAATATGCAGAAAAGAGAATATTTTCCATAGCCGAAGCCCGTGCAACCAGAACATACGATCTTTTATCCAATGTAATGCATGATGTTTTTGAACAGATAGAAGAATTGAAGAACAGAGCTCAAAAAGGCGAGGGAGATCTCGTTACGGGTGTTTCTACTGGATTCAAAGCTTTAGACAGGATGACTTCAGGATTTCATAGATCTGAGTTAATTATCATCGCCGCTAGACCATCCATGGGTAAAACGTCTTTTGCCGCAAATATTGCAACTAACATGGCTTTACAGGCAAATGTTGCCGTGGCAATCTTTAGTTTGGAAATGTCGAAAGAACAGTTAGCTAACAGAATTTTATGTTCTGAGGCAAAAGTCGATTTACACAAGGTTAGAACTGGACAAATTTCTGATGAAGAGTGGGAAAAATTAGTACAAAAAGCAGGAGAATTATCGAAATCAAGACTTATCTTTGACGACGAACCAGATCTAACTCCCAGAATGCTGAGGGCAAAAGCAAGGAGAATGAAAAGAGAATATGGTATAGAAGTAATTTTTATCGATTACTTACAATTGATGACTTCTAGATCTAAAGGTTATGAGAGCAGGCAACAAGAAATAACAGATATATCAAGGTCCCTGAAATTGCTCGCTAGAGAGTTAAATATCACCGTAGTTGCTTTGTCTCAACTTTCCCGTGCAGTTGAGCAAAGAGAAGATAAAAGACCTCGTTTAAGTGATCTCAGAGAATCAGGAGCAATTGAACAGGATGCTGATGTCGTTATGTTTTTGTATAGAGATTCATATTACAAAAGAAAAAAAGATGAGCCCGGTAAAGATTCTTTAAATGATGAACATGAAGCAGAACTTATTGTAGGTAAGCAAAGAAACGGACCGGTTGGAACCATAAAACTAACTTTCAATCCTAAACTTGCAACTTTTTACACCTCTGATAGAGGATATCAGTAACTGTAAAAATAAGATTTTAATTTAAAGGGTTACAGGGCAGAGCCCAGTTTGCGTCAGTGTGCAAACAATTTTTTAAATGATTTTGACCTTGATTTGGGGTTTTTAAGGGGAATCTCCTTAATGTTTGGGTTTAAGGGACCGCAGGTCCTTTCCTTAGAAGGGTGGGGAGCGGGGCGAAGGGGCGCTGAAACAAGTTTTTAGCTTTTTAAAAAAATGGAATAATATATTGAATGGAGGTAAAATATGAATGAAGACAACTTAGAAAATCTAATATTGGAAATAATAGATAAAAAGCCTATGATACAAAAAGAACTCTACGAAAATCTAAATGCATTTCAAAAATCGGAAAAGGCTAAAATCAGAAGAATACTAAAAAAACTCCTAAATGAAGGAAAAATAATTAAAGATTCACAAAACAGATACAGAAAATTAGATGAAAACATGGCTGTTGGAACCATCGAATTCACGAAGAGTGGAAATATAGCTTTTGTACAATGCCCAGATGGAAGCGAAATTGCTGTGAAGGTTGAAAATTCTGGAATCAGTTTGCATAAAGATTTAGTTTTGGTTGAAATAATAGGTAAATGGCGTGATTTAAAAGAAGGCAGGGTAGTTAGAATATTAAAAAGAGGATTAAAATATGTGGTAGGTGAGTTCGTAAGAAAAGGGATCTTTGGATTCGTTATACCTATTGATGGAAAAATAAATACCGATTTTTACGTAGCCCCAGAAAGTATAGGAAAAGCTAAAAATGGTCAAATAGTGAAAGCATTGATAACAAAATATCAATCTCCCACGAAAAAACCAGAGGTGGAGATAGTCAATGTCCTTGGTGACAAAGATGACCCTTCCATAGATTTGCCTATAGTGATCTTCAAGCATGATTTACCTGAGCCAGGTTACTTCCCTCCAAAAGTGGTACAAGAGGCTAAAGAACTTCCAAATAAACTTTCTGAAAATGAAATTAAAGACAGAAAAGATTTTAGAAAAGAAACTATATTTACTATCGATGGTGATACGGCAAAAGATTTTGATGATGCCGTTGGTATAAAAAAGTTAGATAACGGCAATTATTTACTCGGGGTACATATAGCAGATGTATCTCATTATGTAAAAAATAACAGTGCTCTTGATAGAGAGGCATACAAACGTGGTACAAGCGTTTACTTAATCGACACCGTTATCCCAATGCTTCCATTTGAGTTATCCAACTGGATATGTTCTTTGGTTGAAGGTGAAGATAGATTGACAATGTCCCTACTAATGGAAATTGACCCTTATGGAAACTTGGTAAACTCAAAAATATACAATGGAGTGATAAGAAGTACCAAAAGATTGACCTATAGAAAAGTTAATGAACTCCTATCTGACAATTGTAGTGAAGAAGTAAAAAAAGAAATAGGCTTTTTAAAGCCAGATCTTGAGATGATGAAAGAACTGATGGAAATACTTGGTGCAAAAAGAAAAGAAAGAGGCTCGATAATTGACATTGAAAGCAATGAAGTATACTTTGAATTCGATGAAAAAGGCTATGTAAAGGATATCATCCCTGTGGAAAGAGGCATATCGGAAGAAATGATCGAAGAGTTCATGGTTTTGGCCAACGAAACAGTTGCTTCATACTTTGATGTTCAAGGCTTACCTTTTATATATAGAATCCACGAAAATCCGGATCCTGATGTATTACTTCAATTGCGAAATTATCTGGATATGTTGGGAATAAATGTAAAGTTTCCTCAAAATATTCATCCGAAGGTCCTACAGGAAATATTGGAAAAAACAAAGAATCATCCTTTAAGTAAAAATATTCAGATGATGCTTGTTAGGTCTATGAAGAGGGCATTGTACTCTGAAGAAAACGTGGGACATTTTGGTCTTGCTTCATCATCCTATACACATTTCACATCACCAATAAGAAGATACCCTGACTTAGTGGTTCATAGATTGCTGAAAGAGTTCATCAAACATAAAGGAACCCTTTCAAAAAAAGAAATAAAGAAGTATTCTGAAATGCTTCCTGAAATAGCTAAAAATTCTTCTGAAATGGAAAGGGTCGCAGATCAAGCTGAGTGGGATCTAATAGATATGAAAAAAGTTGAATACATTTCAAGGCATATAGGAGAAGTCTTTTGGGTGTACATAACAGGCGTCACAAGGTTTGGTTTATTCGTAGAAATACCCCAAAAGATGATAAGTGGATTGATACATATATCAGAGCTGAGCGATGATTATTATATCTACGATGAACGTGACAATACGTTGAAAGGTGAAAGAACCGGCAATATTTATAGGATCGGAGATAAGTTACAAGCCAAGGTGGTAAGAGCAGATAAAATTGGAACGGAAGTAGATTTTGTTCCATATACGGAAGATGATTTTGAAAAATTGAAAAAGGAACATCCTCATGCCAAAATAAAAGTTAACAAAAAAAATAAGAAAAAAAAGAAAAAATCATAATTCATTCCCAAATCTCTGGTTCAACCTCTAGATCCACCTTGTATTCGTCTTTTACAATACGTTTTACATACTCAATTAATGAAATCACATCATTGAAAGTAGCGTTACCTTTGTTGATTATAAAACCTGCATGTTTTGTTGATATTTGAGCTTCGCCTATGGAAAAGCCTTTCAATCCTAAATTTTCTATCGTAGTACCCACAAAAAAATCTGGTTTCGGTCGTTTGAATATACTCCCCGCAGATGGTAAATCGATTGGTTGTTTTTCCCATCTGCGGATTGAAAAATCTATCAATTTACTTTTGATCCTTTTAAGGTCATCTTTTTTTAGTAAAAATTTAGTGGATAGAAGGACGAAAGAACCTTTCTGGAGAATACTGGTTCTATAACCAAACTCTAAATCACATTTATTTAAAGTCTTGATTTTTCCATCCTTTAAATCGAGTACCGTTGTTTCCACAACGACATCCTTCATCTCACCATCGTAGGCTCCTGCATTCATGTAAACTCCACCGCCTACACTTCCTGGAATGCCACATGCAAACTCAAGTCCAGAGTATCCATCTTCTGATAGCAAAAAAGAAAGAGCAGATAAAGACATCCCGCTCTGTGCTTCTACAATCAAATCCATATTATTTTTTTCTTCAAAATTCATTTTATTTAAGTATTTCGTGGAAAGTACCACAAATTTTAAAGGCTCATCACTTACGATGAGGTTGGTTCCTTGACCTATAATTCTGAAAGGAATGTTCCTTTTAACTAATTGCGATAAAGCATTCACAAAAGCATTTAAAGTTCTAGGGAATAAGATATATGGAACAGACCCTCCTATTCTAAAACTCGTATAATATTTGAGAAATTCATTTTGTCTAATATCGCATCCATCTGTGTACAAACTAAGTTTAAGATCTTCTGAAATCATTGAATACTCCTATATTAATTATGCGTACTCTTCTTTATAATCCGAATTCAACTTTTCTAACCACTCAGGTTCTTTTCCATAACCGAACATATCCATCAAATCTCCACAATGTTTTTGAAGTATCTGCGCTTTCTTTTTATCCCAATTTTTCCAATGTGGTATCTTATATTCATCCGACGCTGAGTTTATTTTCTTCTTTAGGAAAGAAGGCTCAAAAGTATATTTTCTACTGAATCCATCTTCAAACTTCGTGGAAAATTCTAATAGATCAATAAAATTCTCTTCTTTTTTCTCACCGAGGAATAAGTCTTCGTATCGATATAATTTGAAATTCTTTTTATTTTTCATAGATTCTAATACCAAAGTATTCAGTTTATTATAATACCAGGCAAACTTTTCAAATTTACTCATGCTATTCCATTTCATCGAGTAGGGATCGTCTTTGAAATGGAAAGCTCTCATACTCATTCCTAAAAATGAAAAATCAACTTTACTATACAATAAATAAACAGGGGAACTTATAGCTGAACGGATCCATGTTCTTGGATCCCTTATAATAAACACGACTTTACTATTAGGAAAGACATCTCCCAATAGATCTATAACCCCATGAAGATGGTTACTTGATTCGACGTACAAACTTTCCTTTGTTTCCTCCAAAATTTGTTTTCTCAAACCCTTTATATACTCTTTTGCTTTTTCATCGGTTATTTTCCCTCTTCTCCTGTAAGTACTCAACTTACACATGGATTTGGAAGGCAAAAACTGCCCTACGGTCATTTGATAAAAACCGAACCTTTTTATATCATCTCTCCATTTTTTTAGATCTTTAATAAACACATTCGCAGGTTCATGGACCGCATAACAATCTTCAACCATTTTTGATAAACTTTTTGCAAGGAATCTCGTACCTGTTCTTCCGGTTGAAGTGATAAATACACAATGTTTATCAAAAACATTATCCACTTCATTGCCTCCTTTCACAATTATAGGGCATCTATTCTTTTTAACATTTCTCTTAAGGATTCAGGATCGGTATATAATATACCTTTAATCCCTACTTCTTCGGCAGCCGTTATATTCTCAATAATATCATCCACAAAAAAGGTTTCTTCTGGGTTCAAATTATACCTATTAAGCAAAAGTTGATAAATTTCCTTTTCGGGTTTCAATAGTTTCTCCTTGTAGGAAATAATCATTCCATCAAAGATATCAAAAAACGAGTAGTTTCTTCTTATATAATTGAAGGCTTCTTCATGAAAATTAGACAATATGAAAAGTTTGTTGTTTTCTTTCAACTCAGGTAGAATTTCTATGTTTTCGGTTATGGGATGAAGATAATTCTTCCATTCTTGGAGCAATATATCTATTTCTTCTTTTAAATCAGGATTTTTCTCGATGAAAATCTTTTTGGCTTCCTCAAAAGACAAGGTCCCCCTATCCAATTCTTTCCATATACTTGTTTTAAAAACAGCCTCTTTTAACTTCCTTTTTATAATCGGATCTTTGAATAGACCATCTAAAATCTCATCCGGATCGAATTTAAAAAGGACATTTCCCAAATCAAAAACGATATTTCTCAAAAAAATTCCTCCCACTTTACTTTTTACACTATCACTAAATTTTATCACAAAAATATTAAAAGAGTAAAAACAAAGATAAAGTAAGATTTTTTACTGTTAAAGACCCCATATTTCTTCAAAGGTATGAGGGGTTTCACAATATTCACATATTAACTGATTCTCTTCATTTCTAATGAAAGAAACCTGTACGTTTTCGTTGTTTTGAGGGTTGGTTATACAGTTTTCGTTTTTACACCTTAACTCTTCGAAACCGTATATAATAGGCGGTAAAGAAATCCTATATTTTTCTTTGACTCTTCCACCTTCAATAATATTTACAGTTGTATTTGGAGATATAGCTGAAAGCTTTTTTATATCTTTCTTTGATAGATGAACGTCAGGCAAACTAATGTAGCCCTTTAATCTACCGTCTGCTGATCTAAATATTCCGTCTGCACTATCAATATTATAAAACTTCAAAATCTTCCTTATTTTCATGATTGTCTCGTATATCTTTTCTGGACTTTGTCCTTTGGCTATGTGATCTATTACAGTTCCATTTTCAATCGGCTTGATCCCTCTTTTCCCTTCGCTCAACAATCCTTTTTTACCATCTTTTATCGGAGCAGGGATAATGAAATCATCTTCATTAATTTCAAGATGTTTTCTTGAGGTATCAAAGGGGGCGGTTAAAGCTCCGCCTAACATAGAAAGTAAGATTATCCTTGTCCAATATCCGTTTATTGCCTGTTTTTCCCATCCATTAAGCGGTAAGGGGTCCAAGAAGGTTGGAATAGTGGGGTAAGTTTTGTGACGAGGGAGAGGGTGATAAAATTTTACGTTTTCGGAAATAAGGGGGAGAAATTCTTTTGTAAAAGTCACACTTTTTCTCAAAATATGTTCTTTTTCTAGAATATCTTCCCCCATTCGTTCTAATTGAAGCCTTGTGAAATACCAAATATTTGCTTTTTTACCTTGTTTTAGGTACTCTTCTATGGAAGAGAAGATTCTAACGTTGTACCCTTTTTGCTTCATTTTGCTAATATAGTGTTTTGGCATCTGTAATTCTTCTGGCGCTATCAAATCAACCTCCACATTTTTAAATATTTTTAAACCTTCAACTTTGGAATGGACCGTCCTTCCATGAAGAAGATCACCAATGAGAGCTATATGAATATACTCGTTGCTGAAATCCATCTGTTCTAAAAATGTGAATTCATCTAAAATCTCTTGAGTAGGATGTTCGTGCTTACCATCTCCCGCGTTTATAAAAGAAGGATGTGGTAGGTTATGCCTTGAAGCAAATTCTGACACCTTCTCGTCTAGTAACTTACAAGTACCTTCCAATTTTGATCTGATAATGAATATAGAATAATCTGAATAGCCAGTTAACATGTTGAAGGTATCTATATAACTTTCTTTCTTATTAAATGAGGAGTGTTCGGATTCGAAGATGTTGATTTTAGCGTTTTTGTGGAATTTAGAAGCATTAACGAAGGATTCTTTGGTTCTGGTACTTGGTTCGAGGAATACTATGTAAATGCCTGTTTGGTTTTTTATTTGAAACTCAGTATGATCTTCTTTATTTGCCCATTTTGTTTTTAGCCTTTTTGTCTGGTTGTAAAGAAATAACTGCTCTTCAACCGTTAAATCATTCATAACCGTTAAACTTCTCCCTAAAAAATCATTTTTCATATGAATCCCTCCCAAGTAATTTCTTTTCTACTCTCTCTAAAATTCTAAAACCTCTTTTAGTAACCCTTCGCCCCGCGACCTACCCAAATTTCTCATGAGTTTAAGCAAAATTACTTTTTGTATTATACCATTTTTTTGTAATATAAACAATATTGACAAACACAATATACAGTGGTATGATATAAAATATAGCACAATAAATTGAGTCTTTTGTAAATTAACTTGATACATAAATATAAGGGGGTTGAAAAATATGGATTTAGATTCTATCAAAGACAGTTTGTTGTTGAAACCTGTAACTATAAAGAAAGGTCCTGAAGGGGATTCAAGGAAAGAGAATTTAATTAAAGAACAGAAAAAACGCAGCTTACACAATTATTCAAACACAGAAAAAATGAGTTTTGATGTAAGGAAAACGATAAATGAATACATTAAAAAGGAAGATTGGCGAACTAACGAAAATTCAAACACTACTTATTCCTATCCGGGTTTGTACTTACACTTAGCAGGCAGCGCTTTGGCAAATTATGTGTTAAATGAAATATACCCTTCAGAAATATCACAGGCTCATTCATCCGGCGCTTTACATATTCACGACTTATCCCATGGTCTAGTCGCTTACTGTGCAGGGTGGTCACTCATGGATCTAATAAAGAAAGGTTTTGGAGGTGTGGAAGGAAAAATTAATGCCAAACCTGCCAAACACCTATCTGCCTTAACTGGGCAAATGGTGAATTTTTTGGGTGTTATGCAAATGGAATTTGCAGGTGCTCAGGCTTTTAACTCCGTAGATACTTTACTTGCGCCCTTTGTGAGGGCAGATAAATTAAGTTATGACGAGGTGAAACAGTTCATTCAACAAATGGTCTTCGCAATGAACGTACCTTCTAGATGGGGATCACAACCACCTTTTATAAACTTCACGCTTGATTGGACAGTTCCTGATGATCTAAAAAATGAACCTGCAATTGTTGGCGGAAAGGGAATTGGAGTATATGGAGATTATCAAAAAGAGATGAATATGGTGAACAAAGCCTTCTTGGAAACTATGATTGAAGGAGATGCAAATGGCAGAATTTTTTCTTTCCCCATCCCAACTTACAATATTACCAAAGAATTTAATTGGGAAGGTGAAAATGTTGATTTATTGATGGAAGCCACAGCCAAATATGGGTTACCCTACTTCCAAAACTTTATCTCAAGTTCTTTGAATCCGGGCGATGTAAGAAGTATGTGCTGCAGGTTACAACTTGATCTAAGGGAATTAAAAAATAGAGGTGGAGGACTTTTTGGCTCAGCAGATAAAACAGGTTCCATAGGTGTAGTAACAATCAATCTTCCTCGAATAGGATATATATCTAAAACCAAAGAAGAATATTTTGAAAACTTAAAATCGATGATGGATTTAGCGAAAACTTCTTTAGAAATAAAAAGATACGTGGTAGAAGAAAATCTTTCCAAAAATCTTATGCCTTATACAAAAGTTTATTTGGGACATTTCAACAACCATTTTTCAACCATAGGAATAATAGGAATGCATGAATCACTTTTAAATTTCATGGGAAGAGGTATTGAAACCACTGGGGGAAAAGAATTTGCAATAGAAGTTTTGAATTATATGAGATCGGTTTTGAAAGATTATCAAGAAGAAACTGGAAACCTATACAACCTCGAGGCGACACCTGCAGAGGGAGCATCTTATCGGTTAGCTAAAAAAGATAAACAACTTTATCCTGACATAATAACTTCAGGTGATAATGAACCGTACTACACAAACTCGACATTTTTACCAGTAGGAATCACCGAAGACCCATTTGAAGTACTTGAACATCAAGCACCTTTGCAAACTTTATACACATCCGGTACAGTATTACATATCTTTTTGCAGGAAAAACCCCAAGCAAGTACTTTAAAAACTTTTATTAAAAAAGCTTTTAGTCAATACCCTGTTCCATATATGACCATAACGCCAACTTTTTCCATTTGCGAAACCCATGGTTACATTGCAGGAGAACATTTTGAATGTCCCATTTGTGGCAAACCTACCGAAGTTTATTCAAGGGTTGTTGGATATTACAGGCCTGTGAAAAGTTGGAATAAAGGAAAACAGCAAGAATTCAAAGAAAGAGTGGAATACAAAGTATGAAAATCGCATCTATGCAAAAAGTAAGCTTTATTGATTACCCGGACAAAATAGCTGCCGTGCTATTTTGTCCCTATTGTAACCTAAGATGCCCCTATTGTCATAATCCTGAATTAGTTTTTTTCACAGGCCAATTGGTTAACGAAGAAAGTATATTTTCTTATTTGAAATCAAGAGTCGGGATTTTAGAAGGGGTTGTCATCACCGGAGGAGAACCAACTCTACAAAAAGATATAAGAGATTTTATCATTAAAATAAAAGATATGGGATTTTCGGTAAAGCTTGATACCAACGGACACAATCCAAAAGTTTTAAATACGGTTATAGATATTGTAGATATGATTGCGATAGACATAAAAACCAGCTGTCAAAAGTATAAAACTATCGGTGGAAATTGTGTTATACTAAAAGAAAGCTTGAATCTACTAAAAGATTTCAAAAGGGATCTGATTTTAAGAACCACACTATACCCACCCATGACAACAAAAGACGATTTAGAAGAAATGAAATCAATTATACCAGATGATTTAAAATACTCAGATTGGATGTACAATGAATACAGAGACATTAAAACCCTTGAAAAATATATAAAAGAACACAACGAAGTAACAAGGTAACCCACGATCAAAAGCTATTCTCCTGCTGGGTTAGGAACCGCAGGCCCTTCCTTAGAAGGGTGGGGAGCGTTTGCTACAGTATGCAAACTATGTTTTTTAAATGTTTTTAACCTTGAATTTGGGGTTTTTAAGGGGGAACCCCCTTAATGTTCAAGGGTGGGGAGCGGGGCGAAGGGGCGCTATATATAAAGTTTTAGAATTTCTAAAGACGGTAATCAAAAATAAAAACGGAGGTAAAATTATGAAACTCGTCAGATTTCAAAAAGATGGAAAAATAAGTTACGGCGTGTTGGAAGAAAACATTATAAAAGTTATTAACGGCGATATCTTTGACAAATTCACAGTTACCGATAATGTCTACACCCTCAATGAGGTTACGTTAAAGGCTCCTTGTACTCCTAGCAAAATCGTTTGTGTTGGCTTAAACTATCGAGATCATGCGGAAGAAATGAAGGACAGAATCCCACAAGAACCGGTTCTCTTCATAAAACCGTCAACGGCTGTGATTGGACCAAAAGAGAGTATTATATACCCAAAAATGAGCAATCAAGTAGATTATGAGGCAGAACTTGCGGTTATAATTAAAGACAAAATCAAAGACATAGAAGAAGACCACGTAAAAAAACATATCCTAGGGTATACTTGTTTTAACGATGTTACCGCCAGGGACTTACAGAAGAAAGATGGACAGTGGACACGAGCAAAATCCTTTGATACTTTTGCGCCCTTTGGTCCCACAATTGTAACGGATATTGATCCAAGTAACCTAAATATCCAACTTTTACTCAACGATCAAATCAAGCAAAACTCAAATACTAATCAATTGATCTTTTCTGTGGAAAAACTCGTAAGTTTCATATCAAAAATAATGACCCTAAATCCGGGCGATGTAATTGCTACAGGCACACCCTCAGGTGTGGGACCGATGAATGTTGGAGATAAAGTGGCAGTTAAAATAGAGAAAATAGGGATACTAGAAAATTATGTTAGAAACTATGCATCTATGCACTGATTATAGATGCAGTGAATAGTTGATATCACTCATCTATATAACCCAAATTTTTCAATCTTTTTTTGATCGCCTTTATTTCCTCTTCGGTCAGTGTTTCAATTTGGTTAGTGGATTTGTTATTCTTTTTGGTTTGCTGAATTTCTTCAGAGGACACCAAATCTCTAAGCACAAACACAACAAACTCTGTAACACTGGAATAACCAGTATTTTCTACTATGGATTTAAGTTTATCATACAACGGTTTTGGTATTTTTAATGTCACCTTATCAGACATGAAAGTCACGCTCCAAATGATCCTTTTAATTGTATTATATCACGTCGTTTTTGATTAATCAAAGGTCTTTCTTTTTGAAAGATCTTTATGTTGTTATTTGTCTATAGCTTCTTTAAAAGGAGTGGCTTAATGAACAAAAAAATCGTAATAATCGGATTAGATTGTGCTTCACCAAATTTAATCTTTGATGAATTTTTTGATGATTTACCAAATTTAAAAAAAATTATGGAAAATGGAGTGTACAATGAATTAGAGTCGACTATTCCTCCAATAACTGTACCAGCCTGGATGAGCATGTTTACAGGTAAAGATCCTGGTGAGCTTGGAATATATGGCTTTACAAATAGGCAAAATTATGATTATCACTCTTTCTCGTTGGTTTCTTCCAAAAGCGTGAAATATAAAAAATTGTGGGATATTTTTACACAAAAAGGCAAACAAAACATCGTGATAGGCGTACCATTGACTTACCCTCCTTCTCCCCTGAAAGGACATATGATTACTGGATTTTTAACACCTTCTTTTGAATCAAATTATACTTATCCAAAATATTTAAAAAATGAATTGACAGCTAATACAGGACATTTCATTTTTGATGTAAATGATTTTAGAACCGAAGATAAAGAAAGACTGTTAAAAGATATCTACGATATGACTAATAATCACTTTAAAATCGCGAATTATTTAGCAAAAAACAAACCCTGGGATTTGTTTGTAATGGTTGAAATGGGGACAGACAGAATTCACCACGGATTTTGGGCTTTGCACGATAAAAAACATCCAAAACATATAAAAAGTAGATTTAATTCTGCCATTAGAGATTATTATATTCATTTAGACAACAAGATAGGAGAATTTTTGAATGGTATTCACGGCGATTTCGACGTTATAATAGTATCAGATCACGGCATAAAACCTATGTACGGTGGCATAGCCATTAACGAGTGGCTCATCAAGAAAGGCTATTTGGTTTTAAAGGAGTATCCAAAAAAGCCCGTTTCTATAAATAAATTGATAAGAGAAAAAAAGATAGATTGGGGTAAAACCAAAGTGTGGGGAAATGGTGGCTACCATGGCAAGCTATTTTTTAACATAAAAGGAAGGGAACCTTTAGGGGTAATTGAAAAAAATGAATTAGATAATTTCAAAACTAAGCTTATACAAGAGCTGAAAGACATTAAGAATGAAGATGGAAATGAGATGAATACAAACGTGTATGAACCCCAAAAAATTTATAATAAGGTAAATAATATTCCTCCCGATTTGATTGTTTACTTTGATGATCTATCTTGGAGATGTCAAGGTACCATAGGTAATGAAAGCATTTACACACATAACAACGATATTGGTCCTGATGATGCCAATCACGCCAGCCATGGGATTTTTATAAGCAGCAACAAAATTCTGAAAATCAACAAAATTACCGATTTTTTTAATTCGATAGTTTATAATTATTTGTCTGATTGAAATTAAAATACGATCATTCTAATGCTTAGAAAAGTAATAATACAACCAAGAGAAATCATCAACACTTTAGCAGGAATTTTCTTGGTTATCAAAGCGGCGATTGGAGCTGCCAAACTTCCCCCAATAATTAATCCAATAATAACGCTCCAATTGAATTGTGATAGCAAGGCAAAGAATGCCACAACTTCAGAAATAGTAACAAAAAACTCGGCAGCATTCACTGAACCTATAGTCTTTCTCGGATTCTTTCCATCAGAAACTAACGTTGATGTAACGATAGGCCCCCATCCTCCACCTCCAATGGCATCGAAAAAGCCTCCCAAAAGACCTAAGATAGAGTAATGCCTCCTTCTTGTAATCTTCTCTTTTGAATGTTTATGCATGGTGGTAACTTTGTACAATATTCTTATCCCCATAATCAATAAATAGATACCAATGAACGGTTTGATTTTGTCTCCGTCTATATTTGTCAAAATATAAGCCCCCAAAACTCCCCCGATTACACCAGGTATCAAAAGTTTTTTGAAAAGGCTATTATCAACGTTACCAAGTTTTAGATGAGAAAATCCTGATATAGATGTTGTGAAAATCTCAGCAAAATGAACTGAGGCACTTGAGATAGCAGGAGGTACGCCAACAGTTAACAATAAAGCATTTGAAATAGTACCATAAGCCATTCCCAAAGCCCCATCTACGACTTGGGCAAGGAATCCTACTATTATAAAAAACCATAAAGTTTCCACTCTCTATCCCTCCATCCCTTTATTAATACTCCTTATTGAGTATTATACTCCAATTAGAGTGTAACGTCAAGTAAACTTTTAACTTTCAATTAAGCCCTTATAATTCCTCATGGGTGGGTACTGGGAGGAAGGGCGCCAAAAAAGTTTTAGAGTTTTTAAAGACGGTATAAATAATTTTCTAAAAATGATGTAAAATATATAATGAAAAGGTAATATTTGCAACAATCAATTTATCTTGCTATAATACATATCCGCACAGTGAAATATAATATGGAGGTGGTTATATGGTTAAGATAGCGGTGGTTGGAGCGGGTAATGGAGGCCAGGCATTAGCTGGATATTTAGCCATGAAAGGGTTCGATGTATCTCTCTTTAATAGGTCAAAAAGGAGAATATCTCCCATCATAGACTCACATTCAATAAGAATAGAAGGTCAAGTAGTAGGTGAATATCATATATCTTTTGCCACAACAAATATGGAAGAAGCAATAAAGGGAAGAAAGTTAATTATGGTAGTTGTTCCTGCCTTCGCACATAAAGAGATAGCAAAGAGGATGGCCCCTTATTTAGAAGATGGCCAAATAATAGTGTTAAATCCCGGTAGAACAGGTGGTGCATTAGAATTCAACAATGTATTGAAAGAAGAAAATGTGAAAAAAAACGTCATACTTGCCGAAGCTCAAACTTTCATTTTTGCCTCAAGAATGTCCAATCCTGGGGTAGCTAAAGTGTTTAGAATAAAAAATGCCGTTCCTGTTTCTGCACTACCCGCTACCAGAAATGCTGAATTAGAAGAAGTATTGTGTACTGCCATACCTGAGTTTGAAATAGTTAAGAATGTAATTTACACCAGTTTTAACAATATTGGAGTTGTTTTTCACCCTGCTACATTAATACTGAATGCAGCAAGGGTTGAAACAACAGCAGGAAAGTTTGAATTCTACTTCGAAGGGATCTCCCCATCCGTAGCAAAGGTTTTGGAAAAAATAGATGAGGAAAGATGTAAGGTCATGGAGCTTTTTAACGCCGATCCCATGACCGCGAAGGATTGGCTAAACTATGCATACGATGTAAGAGGAAACTCTTTATACGAAGCTATTAGAAACAATGTTGGTTATAGAGGCATATATGCACCGCCAACGTTGGATAACAGGTATATTCTTGAAGATCTTCCAATGAGTCTTGTACCTATCTCATCTTTTGGAGAAGAATATGGTGTGAAGACCCCTGTAATTGATTCTATCATAAATCTTGCCAATATAATGATGGGAAAAAATTTTTGGAAAGAGGGTAGAACCGTAAAAGATTTGGGTTTAGAAGGAATGAGCATAGAAGACATAATAAGACTTGTTGAGGAGGGAGAATGATGAAAAAGATCCTTGGTGCTTCTATGGGAAGTGACGTACATACAGCAGGTCTTTTAAACTTTTTGGAATTAGCTCGAAATGAAGGGTATGAGGTTATTTACTTAGGTGGAGCGGTTCCAATCGAGAAAATTATTAAAAAGATAGACGAAGAAACCCCAGATGTTGTTTCAATAAGTTACCGTTTGGGAGCTGATGCCTTCGAAAATCTTATAAAAGAATTTATAGAAAAGGCTAAAAAATTAAAAAATTATGAAAACATTGACTTTATCTTTGGAGGAACTGTTGAAACCTCACAGGTTGCAAGAAAATACGATTTCTTTAAAAAGATCTTTGATGGTTCAGAGGAAGAAGAAGATGTAGTTTTGTTTTTAAGAGGTCAAATTAAATATAAAGAAGAGAAAAATTTTCCCTCAACCTTAGCCGAAAGGATCGCCTTTAAATCCCCATATCCGCTAATTAGGCACCATATTGGGCTTCAAACAATTGAGGAAACCATCGAGGAGATCAAAAAACTCGCAGAATCTGAACTCTTGGATATCATCTCTTTGGCACCTGATCAAAACTGTCAGCAATACTTTTTTGAGCAAGAAAAGATGGACCCCAACCAGGACGGAGCAGGAGGAGCTCCCATTAGAAATGAAAAAGACTTTGTTGCCATGTATGAAGCCAGTCGAAGAGGCAATTATCCTTTAGTAAGATGCTACTCTGGAACCAACCACATGGTCGAATTTTCCCAAGTTTTAAAAAGAACTATCAACAACGCATGGGCAGCGATACCCATATTTTGGTATTCTGAACTTGATAGAAGGTCTGAAAGGAACTTATTAGATGCGATAAAAGAAAATATGGAAGGAATAAAGTGGAATGCCAGGAACAACATCCCTGTAGAAATTAACGACGCCCACCAATGGGAACTAAGGTATGCGCACGACAGTTTAGCTGTTGCAACTACTTATTTAGCTGCTTATGTAGCGAAAAAACTTGGTGTAAGATGGTATGTTCAACAATATATGATGAACACTCCTCCAAAGTTATCTCCAAAGATGGATATAGCTAAGTCTTTAGCAAAATTAGAATTGGTGGAAACACTAAAGGATGAAACCTTTACACCTTACAGGATGATAAGAACTGGACTTCTTTCTTTTCCAGCCGACCCCAACAACGCAATGGGTCAACTTGTTTCTTCCATGTTTTATTCATCTTACTTACAACCACATATAATCCACGTGGTGGCGTACTGTGAAGCAATGAAAAGGGCAACTTCAAAAGAAATAATAGAAAGTGTGAAGATGGTAAAAAGAGCAAACTCTTTGGCATCTCGTGGCTTACCTGATTTTGCCAGCGATCCTGAGATCAAAGAAAGGGTAAATTTATTGAAAGAAGAAGCCATGGTTATAATAGAAAAAATTAAAAGTCTCTCCCCTCAAAAAGAGGATCCTTTAACTGATCCTGAAACTCTTTATTTAGCGGTAAAAAAAGGGATTTTAGATGCAGTTGGGTTACAAGGCAACTCTGTTGCCAAAGGGCAAATAAAATCTGCTGTAATTAATGGAGCTTACGAAGCTGTGAATGAAAACGGTGAAGTGTTGAGAGAAAAAAACAGATTATCATAGCAGCCATAATATAAGTCCGGTAATGGAATGTTTAATATTTATAATATTAGGATAACAAAAGAACTATAAAATTTTTTATAGGTGATATGTAATGAAATTTTTTAATTTATTTGAGCCGCTTTTCAACAACGTTATTTATGTTATTTTAATAATAGCCTTCATAAGTAGATTGAAAGGCTTCAAAAAAATGCTTATAAAAGATAAGTTTGAAACAAAGGATAAAATATTTTTAGGGATTTTCTTTGGTTTATTTGGAATACTCGGCACTTATCTCGGGACAAATGTGGATGGAGCTATTGCAAACACAAGAAATGTTGGAGTTATCGTGGGTGGAGTACTTGGTGGACCTTTGGTTGGATTATTATCTGGTTCTATAGCTAGTATTCATAGGTTTTTAATAGATATAGATGGAATAACTACATTTCCATGCGCAATAACAACTTTTTTCAGTGGAATACTTGCGGGTTTAATATACAAATATTCTCCTTTAAATAAAAGATGGCTTTACGGGATGCTTATGGGTCTTACAGCAGAATCCGTAAGTATGCTTTTAATACTGCTTTATTCGAAACCTTTTGAAAGGGCGCTAAATATCGTTAAAAGTATTTTTCTTCCTATGCCTATAATAGTTGGAGGTGGCATAGCTGTAGTTTTACTGATATTATCAGATCTGTACAGACAAAGGGATGAGATGCAAGCTGAACAAGCACATTTAGCATTAAAGATTGCAAACAAAACATTACCTTATTTTCGAGAATATTCTTATGATTCTTTAAAAAAAGCTTGTGAGATAATAAGAGAAGAAATTAAAGCTGCCGCTGTATCGATTACTGACAACGAAAAAATTTTGGCACACGTTGGTCTTGGTAGCGATCATCATATTGTCGGGGATTATTTTTCTACCGAAGCTACCAAAAGTGCTATTGAAAATAACGAAATAAAGATTTTATACAATAAAAGAGAAATCGGATGCAAACGAAATGATTGCCCCTTAAAATCTGCAATTGTAGTACCTTTAACTCAAGCAGACGAGGTTGTTGGAGCATTAAAAATTTATTTCCCCCAAGAAAATTTAGTAACCTTAAGAGATATCTTTCTGGCCAAAGGTCTTTCACAATTAATATCTACCCAAATAGAAATTAGTAAAATAGAAAAACTAAAAATAATGGCAAAAAAAGCTGAGTTGAAAGTCTTACAGGCACAAATAAATCCTCATTTTCTTTTCAACGTTTTAAATACAATAATGTTCTTCACAAGAACAGACCCAGAGAAAGCAAGAAAATTAATACTTAACTTTTCTTCTTTTTTAAGATACAACTTAGAAATTGACAGAAGTTTCGTCAGTATAAAAGAAGAAATACAACATGTAAAATCATATTTTGAAATTGAAAAGGCAAGATATGGTGATAAGATTTCTTTAGACATTTTTATGGAAGAAGATATAAACTTTAATATTCCGCCCTTAATAATACAACCTCTGGTAGAAAATTCTATAAAACATGGGATCATGGAAGGAAAAAGGAAAGGTAAAATAACAATTAATATTGGTAAGACCGACTATAATGAATTTTTTGTTGAAGTATTAGATGATGGTAAGGGAATCGATGATGAAACAATAAAAAAAGTGGTTCTCTTCCAAAAAGTGTGGGTAGAAAAAATGAAATATGAACAAATGATTAAATAATCTGGTATCATGTAAGA
>NZ_JBSVZD010000005.1:0-92394 GCF_054051725.1 Petrotoga sp. DB-2
TGAGGAGGTAAAAGTACAATATTGAAGGTATTAAAAGTTAGTTACAATACGTGTTTTAGAGTTTCTAAAGACAGTAATAATATATAAAAAAGGGAGGTAAAGAGGTGGCTGAAGATACTACTAACATCGCAATAGTAAATTCCAGCACTTTTGGTATATATTTTCCTGATTTAATGCAAAGATTAAAGAAAATAGGTATCGTTGAAAGAATAACGGTGGATCCTAAAATACCGGCGAAAGAGTTAGCAGTCAAATTGAAAGGTTTTAAGTTTGTTATAGCAAGCGTCACACCAAATTTTACTTCAGAATTTTTTCAATACAACAAAGATGTAAAATTAATTGCACGTCACGGTATTGGATATAACAATGTGGATATAAAAGCTGCCACTGAAAGTGGCGTTATGGTTACACGGGTTCTTGGTATCCACGAACGGGATTCCGTAGCAGAACTTGCGGTTGCATTGATTCTCATATGTCTCAGGCAAATTATTCCTGCGAATAATGCGGTTAAAGAAAATAAATGGCAAGATAGAAAAAATTTTGTCGGTGATGAACTATCAAAATTGACGGTAGGAATAATTGGTTATGGAAACATTGGAAGCCGTGTAGCGGAGATAGTAAAAGAGGGATTCGGTTCAAAAGTCATAGCGTATGATCCTTATATAGCTGACAAGGTTATAGAAAAAACTGGGGTAAAACCTGTAAGTTTTGAAGAACTTTTAAAAACATCCGATGTAATAAGCCTGAACGCTTCTTTAAATGAAGGGAACTATCATTTTATAAACAAAAAAGCTTTCGACTTAATGAAAAACGAGGTTGTAATAGTTAATACGGCAAGGGGAGAATTGATAAACCAGAATGATTTTATAGAGGCTTTAGAATCAAAGAAAGTTTCCGCTGCAGGGCTTGATGTATTAGATGAAGAACCAATAAACCCAAATAATCCATTATTGAAATATCCTAATGTGTTCATATTGCCTCATATAGGAGGATATGGAAAGTATTCGTTAAGGAAAATGGATGAAAAAATGGTTGAAGATATAGAAAAATTGATGAAAGGTGAAATTCCCGAACAAATAGTTAACCCTGAAATTATAGAAAAAATTATAACACAATATGGGTGGGGAGCGGGGCGAAGGGGCGCTAAAGCTGATTAAATTTAACTTACAACAATAGAAATCATCCAAAAATTTGTGGATTCTAAAGAAAAAATAAAACAACAAAAGGGGTTTTCGGTTATGAAATATGTTTTAGTCCTCGATGTAGGAACGACAAACATGAAAGTAGCAATTGTAAACGAAAAAGGTGACATCATCTCTCAAGAAGTCAAAAAGATAAATTTAATTCAGTCCGCGGAAGGGGCAGCAGAACACGATCCTCAAGAATTGTGGGCAAACTTTTTGGATATATCAAAGAAGATAATCACAAACTTCGAAGGTGATATTTCATTATTAATTTTTTCTGGGTACCAATTCGGTTTTCTACCGATAGATAAAAAAGGAAATCCTTTGATGAATATGGTAACACTCTTAGACACAAGATCACATAATATAATGAATGAAGTTGAAGAAAGATTTTCCTTTGAAGAAATATATCAAAAGACTGGTTGTCCCCCTGCTTTTAATTATACAATAGCCAGAATATTGTGGTTGAAAAAAGAAAAACCAGAAATTTTTGCCAAAACCTATAAATTCTTGGACATCAAAAGTTTCTTTACATTCAAATTAACAGGAAAGTGTTACACGGAACCAAGTTTAGCTTCTGTTACACAACTTTTGGATATAAAAACGCAAAAATGGGATGAAGAACTAATAAAAAGGTTGGGGATTGAAAAAGATCAGTTGCCAGATCTTGTTCCTGGGAACGTAATAGTGGATACTATAAAAAAAGAAATAGCAAAAGAAATGGGCCTTGAAAAAGAAGTTCCTATTATGTTAGGAGTCTATGATGGTGGCGCGATGATTTTAGGAATGGGGGGTTATAAAAAAAGCGCTGTATGTAATTTAGGTACCACTGCAATGTTTAGAAGCGCATACAATGAGCCATTACTTGATAAAACAGGGCAGTACAGGCTTCAAACCTATGCTCTATTACCTGGTATGTGGGCTATAGGAGGAGCGGTGAACAACGCAGGTGTAGTTTTGGAATGGTTTAGAAATAATATAGCTAACAGTATGAGTTATGATCAAATAAACGAGGAGGCTTCGAAAGTTAAAGCGGGTTCCGAAGGCCTTATTTGCTTTCCATTTCTAACAGGAGAAAGAGACCCAAGGATAGGCAGTTTATCTACGGGCAGTTTTTTTGGATTAAAAACTTTTCACAACTTAAGTCACATGGCAAGATCTATATATGAAGGTGTAGGCTATGGACTGAATATGATAAAAACAGCCTTAGAAGAAAATAACGTCAATTTAAAAAGATTGACAGTGGGTGGTTCAGGCAGCAAAAGCGATGTGTGGATTCAAATTTTAGCTGATATATTCAACATTCCTGTAACCAAATCAAAGACCGAAAATGCAACATTGATAGGTGAATCGATGGTAGCTTTTTCACAATTGGGAGTTTACAAGGATATTGAGCAAGCTGGGGAAGTTATGATAAAGTTGGGAAAGAGCTTTGAACCCCAAACCTCTTCAGTTAAAACATATGAAGATTATTATAATTTTTTTGTAAAAATGGTCCAAAACTATCGGGATATGTATACCTTACATACGCAATTGATCAATTCTTTAGGTGAGGAAGAAAAATGGCAATAAAATTCAGAGAAGCAAAAATAGAAGATTATGAGCAGATGTATAGATTATGGGGAACAACAGAAGGCATGGGTTTAAGCGAATCTGATGCAAAAGAAAATGTTGAAAGATTTTTGAAGAAAAACCCAGGTTTAAATTATGTATGTGAAGATGATGGAAAAATTATTGGTACAATCCTATGTGGCGAAGATGGAAGAAGAGGATATCTCTACCATCTTGCGGTTGATAAGAAGTATAGAAGAAATGGGATAGGGAAAGAATTGGTAAACATGGTTTTAAATAGTTTAAAAGAAAAAGGTATCATAAAATGCCATTTATTTGTTTATTATGAGAATGAAATTGGTAAGACATTTTGGGAAAAAACAGGGTGGTACAAACGTGATGAGTTGTTGATTTATTCCAAAGATATTAAATAAATCAAGGATTACTATTGATCGCAGGTTTTCTCAAAAATAAACTATTTGCCTTTTCGGCCATGAGTATCATAAGAAAGGTTAATATGGTTAAATATATGGGGTATAACCTTATATTGAAATATTCTTGCAAAAATCCGAACAAAGGTGGCATAAGAGTTATTCCAAGATATGCAGAAGCCATCTGTACCCCTATAATTGAATGTGAAACATCCTTGCCAAAATTAGTTGGTGTTGAATGTATCAAACTTGGATATATCGGTGCACAACCTAAACCCATGAGAATAAGGCCTATAAATGCCGTATAATTGCTAAAAGGAAGAATCAATAGTAACAACCCTAGAATGATGATCCCTTGCCCCAAACGTATCATATTTTTATTATTCATTTTGAAAGTTATAAATCCAGATATAAACCTTCCTATTGTAATTCCGAAATAAAATGAAGCAGCCCATTTGGCCGCTGTTTCAGCAGCTATACCTCTATTTAGAACTAAATAACTTGCCGCCCACAAACCAGTGGTTGCCTCTAAAGCACAATAAGAGAAAAAAGCGATCATAATAGACATTGCCCCGGGTAAAGTAACAACCTCTTTTAAAGAATAATTTTTATATTTTTCTTCTTTGGCTTTGTTATCTGTTTTCTTCTCTTTCCACAACGGCAAAGTGAAAAACAGTACAGAGGTTAAAACAATCTGAATTAACGAAATAGTAAAATATCCTGAATTCCATTTAAAACCGTTAGTCAATAATATCCCCATAATATATGGTCCAATTGTGGCTCCAACTCCCCAAAAGCAATGTAACCAGTTCATATGTCTAGCTTTGTAATGCAGGGCGACAAAATTGTTAAGTGCTGCATCAACACTTCCTGCACCTAAACCGTAGGGTATCCCCCACAAGCACAAATGCCAAAAAGAAGTTGATATAGAAAAACCAAACAATGCTATAGCAGTCATTCCAACGCTTATGGCGGTTAGTTTCCCAGTACCAAGTTTATGAATAAACTTACCGCTGAACAAAGTTGAAACAATAGTTCCTCCAGAGACAATCATTGATAAAATTCCTGCATACGATACAGGTACGTTTAATGTTTCATACATGCTTGGCCAGGCTGACCCTAAAAGAGCATCTGGCAATCCAAGACTGATGAATGAAATATAGATAATCACTAGTAAGATAGAATACATATTAAAATCTCTCCGTTGATTTAAAATTTGAATAAGTTCGAATGCTAGAATAGACATTTTTGGTGACTGATTAGATTTACACCTTGAAAATTAATTACTGCATCTTAGTTGAAATTATATTATAGCTATAAAAATATATTGTTTAACTTTTTTGGGTACTAAGGGATT
Organism: Petrotoga sp. DB-2; assembly: GCF_054051725.1. Taxonomy (NCBI): domain Bacteria; kingdom Thermotogati; phylum Thermotogota; class Thermotogae; order Petrotogales; family Petrotogaceae; genus Petrotoga; species Petrotoga sp. DB-2. The sequence continues at coordinate 4,524 of NZ_JBSVZD010000005.1, forward strand.
GTAAGTTAGTGCAAAGAAACCATGAAAACACTCAGTGAATTACTTATATAAACCATATGCTTTATTTACATTTTGAATGTAGAGAATGCCTTTTCCAGGCTCATCTATTTTTAGTTCTTTCCTTATTGAAGATACAATAGCCTCAGTCTTATCTTTTTCTGAAAGAATCAGTACAATTTCTTTTTCAGGCTCAATATTCATAGAAAACAACTTACTGGTTTCATGAATTCCTGATCCTCGTCCCTTAATTATAGTCCCACCTTTAGATCCCGCCTTTGTTGCCGCATCAATCACATACTCTGCCTTACCCATATCCACAATTACAGTTATCGCATCATACATATTATCATCTACACCTCTTCTTTCTTTTAAATTATCACTTTTATAACCTCCGATTCCTACTAACAAGCGAACAGAAGTGGTAAATGCTATACCATGGCCGGGTTTTTCAAAATTAATTTCGTCATGTAATTTTTCAAGGACCTGATCTGCCGTCTTTTTGGTGGCAACCATTAATACAATTTCTTTTCTTATATCGGATAGACCTAAAAAATCTAAAATTCGATTGTTTACAGTTCCTTTTCCAAGCAGAACCGTTCCATTGGAAATGCCATAATTCTTAGCTATTTGCAACAGTTTGCTTCCCAATCCGAAATTTATAATTATGCAGATTTGTTCAACGTCAATCATTTTAAAACTACTCATCACTATATTCAATTCCTCCGTTTTTTGATTTTACCTTAAAAATGAAGCCTAATATTTGTAAAGCAATTAATGGTGCCAATGCAACCATTGCAATCATTCCAAATCCATCTACTAATACATTTGCTCCTTCAGCAGCTTCAGCAGCGCCTCGAGTAAAAGCTAATATAAAGGTGATCGTCATTGGACCTGCTGCGACGCCTCCTGAATCAAAGGCAATTCCAACAAAGAGCTTCGGAACAAAATAGCTCATCACCAACGAAATCACATAGCCTGGCAGGAGATAATGCCACAATTGTATGCCTGGGACAAGTATTCTTACCATAGATAATGCAGTTGCGGTACCAACGGCTATAGCAAGTGGGATTAATACTACTTTTCTTTTAATATACCCGCTTGTAACATCTTCTATTTGATGTATTAGCACATAAACAGATGGCTCTGCGAGTACCGTAGCAAATCCCAAAAAGAAACCAACAATAACAAGATAAACTTTATTTTCTAAGGTTGCCACACCATAACCGATGGCAACACCCATTTCCATAAAACCTCCATTAACTCCTACTAAAAACAAAACAAATCCTATAAATGCAAATACCAGCCCCATGACAATTTTTCTAATGGTTTTCCTTGATAATTTGAAAGAAAATATTTGAAAAACAAGAAAAATTATCACGATAGGGAGCAGAGCCAGAATAACTTCTATGGTTGTCGGAGCTATTTGTTGAATAAAAGGGCTAAAAATTGAGGTAAATATTGGATCATTGTATTCAAGGTTGACTGTACTTGCATCGGTTTTTGAAATTATACTCATAATCATAACGGTCATGATAGCACCTGTGGATGCAATTCCAACTAAACCAAAACTATCTTCTTCAGAGGCTTTGCTATCGCTTTTCATTGCGGAAACACTATGGGCGAGAGCTAAGATAAAAGGAATCGTCATTGCTCCTGTTGTTGATCCGGAAGCGTCAAAAGATATTGCTAAAAATTCTCGGGATGTAAAAAGGGCAAGTATGAAAATAATCGAATATAAAATAGTAAATACTTTATTTATTGGAATGTTATAGAGGATTCTTACAAAACCTAAAGAAAGCATAGTTCCAACACCGATTGATGCTATAACAACAATACTTTCCTTTGAAATTACACTAGATGTAACGAAATCAACTTGACTCGCAAGAATACGTAGAGATGGTTCGGCAATTGAAACGAAAAATCCAACTATGAATATAGCAATGACAACTATCCATAGTTTATTCGTTTTTATTATAGTTGACCCGAAAGAGTTACCAATGGGACTAATCCCAATATCAACGCCACATAAAAAAATAGCTAAACCAAGGATAATCAACACGGCACCAATAAAAAACCTTATGATCAAAGAGACATCAAGGGGTGCGATAGTAAAATTTAAAATAATTACTGTAACTATAATTGGCAAAACAGAGGATAGTACCTCTTTAAGTTTAAAAAACAACAAATTCAACTACATCTCATCCTTTTCGATTTTTATTATAAAATATAATTTTGCAAAAACCTGAGAATAGTCTCAAAAATTCTAGTAACTTCCTATTATTAGTTAAGCCAAGTTTTTATTTTTTGCTTGTATTATACAGTTTTAGTGATTTGATGAGATTTAATCTAAATTCTAATAATGCCTATTGTTAAAACGCATTCCATAAAAACACGAAAATGAATATACAGCCCCACGCATTTCCTGTGATTTCTCTTACTATCAGCATACCATAAATAATAAAAATTACAGTTAACAATTGGTATCCAAATCAATTTTTAGTAGCTTATGTCTTTTGGACCAGTAAGTATCCATAGATCTTTGCTTTGTCCGAAAACTTTTTCAAACACATTGACAAAATTTGATATGATGTATATAATAGTATCATATCAAATAATTTTGATATGAGGTGATATCTTGGCAACTGTTTATGAGAAACAAGCAAAAGTATTTAAAGCGTTTTGCGATGAAACACGTCTGCGAATACTTCAACTACTTCGTAGCGGTGAAAAATGCGCTTGTGTTTTGCAAGAACAGTTGAATTTGGGACAGTCGGGACTTTCCTACCACATGAAGATTCTGGTTGAATCAGGTGTTGTTGAGAGCAGAAAGGAAGGAAAATGGACATACTACACAATTAGTGAGAAGGGCAGTGCCTATGCGGCTACGTTGCTCAAAAGGTTGACAACCCCTAAAGCAGTTAAAGAAGGAAACAATTGCTGCAAAACCCAGCCATCTAATAATAATTTTAAAACAGAAAAACACATCAAAATTATTTAGTATTTACGTTATTTTATTGAAAGAGGTTCAGGCACAGTTTGGATGGAGGAGTTATCTCTTATACCAAGATCTTAGTAGTCGAAGAGGTCCTATAGATTTTACAAAAATCAAACAGTATTTGAAGGGTGGTTATATGGAAAAAAACAAAAGTGCAGGGATCAGTTTTTTTGAAAAATATCTCACGGTGTGGGTTATCTTGTGCATGATTGTAGGTGTACTGATCGGTAGATTCCTCCCTGAAATTCCTGCGTTTCTAGGACGCTTCAAGTATGCCAATGTATCCATTCCGATTGCCATACTAATCTGGCTCATGATCTATCCCATGATGCTGAAGGTCGATTTTCAAAGCATTAAAAACGCGGGCAAAAATCCAAAAGGGCTGTTTGTAACCTGGGTGACGAACTGGCTCATCAAGCCTTTCACGATGTTCGGAATTGCCTGGTTGTTTTTCTTTGTGATTTTCAAAGCACTTATCCCTGCGGAGCTAGCTAAGGGGTATCTGTCAGGGGCCATACTTTTGGGAGCTGCTCCATGTACTGCAATGGTGTTCGTATGGAGCTATCTGACAAATGGAAATGCCGCGTATACAATAGTGCAGGTTGCAACTAATGACCTGATTATCCTTGTAGCTTACACTCCGATCGTAAGATTTCTCCTTGGTGTAGGAGGCATATCTATACCATGGGATACGTTGATTCTCTCGGTAATTTTGTTCGTTGTCATTCCCCTTGTAGGTGGAGTAATAACTAGGAACTATATTACCCGCAAGCATGGCCTGGAATATCTTCAGAACCAATTTATTCCAAAATTTGGAAATGTCACGACCATTGGACTTCTTTTGACATTAGTCATCATTTTTTCATTCCAGGGCGATGTTATTCTCAATAACCCTTTACACATAATTTTGATTGCAATACCCCTGATCATGCAGACATTCCTTGTTTTTTTCATTGCTTATTTTTCAAGTAAGGTATTAAAGCTGCCGCATGATATTGCGGCACCAGCCAGTATGATCGGTGCGTCAAATTTCTTTGAACTTGCTGTTGCTGTTGCAATCTCTCTTTTTGGCACACAAAGTCCTGCCGCCCTTGCTACAATTGTTGGTGTTTTAACTGAGGTGCCGGTTATGTTGATGCTAGTAAACATTGCAAATAATACAAAAAAATGGTTCAAGCATGCGTAAACCAGAGGGTACTTTACATGCCTTCCTAACTCTAGCATGAAGTATATTACCGAAAGGGAAGTTACCTATTGATTAAACGAACCAATCTCTATCAGATTACTCTCTGAATCAGCAATATAAGAAGTTCGTTGCCTCCCAAAGGACGGTAGCTGGTTCACAAATTGCATCAAATAAAATCATGTTTTTTGAGCTAAAGTTTTTCCTTGAGTTTGGCAATTACAAAATGGCTGGCATTTTAAAGCAATCATGCATGAATTTGTGCGCCGGCATGTGCGAGCGATGAAAGTCTGCTGTGGCCCACCTCTGGGGTGTTAGCTGTTTAGTTCCATATCGAATGGCTCCATTTTTTCCTTGTCTCCTTTCAAAAAGAGTCAAGGATATGATATCATTTGTTTGCAGTGTTGTGCAAACAAAGATCTTTTCAAAAAAGAGATTTTTGTTTTCGGGGAGTTTGAGGGGGGGTTACCCCCTCAAAGACCCGAATTATGATCTAACCAATCTTTTTTCACAGATATTTTATATGGTCTAGCATTCTTTAACATCGATTTTAAGCGCTTTCAAAATTATTGAAAGTGCTAAGTCTAAATAAGAGGGGAGTTACAGTTATGGATAAAGCTTACGAATGGGTACCATTTTACGAGGCACTTGCCGATAAACTACTGGAATATAACGACAAGCGAAGTGAATTATTCGAATTAATGAAAAACCTTGCATCGCATCAACCACTGATGAAGTATTTTCACTTTGAACGTGAAGAATTGTGGGGACCCCGTAATCATAGAATCGATCCGTTTTCCGTGGTGGGTGTTTTGAACCGTAAGATAACGAATGAAAACCGCATAAAGTTGGCTAAGGTTTTTGCTAACACATTTAGAGTAACGTTGCCTGTGCCTACGAATTTTAATGGAATCCCTACTCTTAACAACATCAAATCTTTCTTTGGGGATGAAATAGACGAATTGTGGGATTTGTTTGTTTCGGCTATAAAATCCGCTGAAGTAAACACATTCATCGATGAGTTTAAAAGTGCTTTTGAAAAAGCTATTGCGAGTAAGGGCAACGGTCTTGCTTCTATCACGATAGGATTGTTCTGGATTAGGCCCAATGTCTTTATGCCTTTGGATACCCATTCACGAAAGTTTGTTTCTGAATATTACGGAATAGCGGTTCCAAAGGAGAATTGTAGCGGTAATGATTATGCGGAATTTCTGAATACCTTGAAGAATAAAATCAATGAAGACTCGCCTAATCTTACGTTTCCAGAGTTGTCGTATAATGCATGGAGTAAGGAAAGTAAAAATCCTCAGGCAGAATTAACTGAATCGATAACAGATAATCAACGCACATCACAGGATGATTCGACCTCAAAGGAAGGAATATGGCCAAAAAATAAAAATATAATTCTCTATGGACCGCCAGGAACGGGAAAAACCTATAGTACCATACAATATGCTGTTGCTATTATCGAGGAAAAATCACTCTCCGAAGTGAAATCTGAAGATTACCAAGAAGTGTTTAAACGCTACTTAAAATACAAAAATACGGGGCTAATCGCTTTTGTTACGTTTCATCAGTCGTTCAGCTATGAGGAGTTTATTGAGGGGATACGGCCCATAGTATCTTCGGATGAAAATGGTGAAACAACAGGGCAAATTGAATACGAGATACAAGACGGGATTTTCAAGTTATTTTGCAATAAAGCAGGAACACCTATAGGAACGGATGACACAAGCTTGAATCTGGGCATTGGTAAAAACCCCACAGTTTGGAAGGTTACTCTTAAAGGTGCTGGAGACAATCAAATTCGAACTGAATGTATAGAGAATGATCATATCCGTATTGGGTGGGATGTTTACGACGAAATCATATCTGATGCTACTGATTATACTCAATACGGTGATAACCCCATTCTCAATGCTTTTTACAACAAGATGCAAATTGGCGATATTGTTATGTCTTGCTATTCGAGTAGAACAATCGACGCTATTGGTGTTATTACTGGCGAGCCAGAATGGCATGATGAGTATTCTGAGTACAAAAGGTTGCGAAAGGTGAAATGGCTTGTAAAAGGTATTAATGAAGATATCGTTGATTTCAATGCTGGAAAAATCTTGAATGGTTTATCTGTAGCTAAGTTATCAGTTTCAGCAACAGACGCTGTGCAAATACTTAGGAAGGTAAACCCTAAACTGTTTGATCAGAACGTAAAAATTCCAAATCGTGTCTTTATTATTGATGAAATCAATCGAGGGAATATCTCAAAAATTTTTGGGGAATTGATTACACTCATCGAGCCTTCAAAGCGTATCGGAGCTTTTGAAGAGCTACGTGCTACACTACCTTACTCTCGCCAGGATTTTGGTGTACCAGACAACGTCTTCATAATAGGTACAATGAACACAGCCGATCGTTCTATTGCAATGATAGACACTGCTTTACGTCGTCGGTTTGAATTCGTCGAAATGAAGCCTGATACTGATATACTTAAAGGTGTCCGGGTTAAGAATATCGATATTTCAAACATGCTTGACATCATAAACAAGCGTATAATAGTATTGCTCGATCGTGAACACACCATAGGGCATTCCTATTTGTTGCCGCTCAAAACAGACCCGACGATTGAAACCCTTGCCGCGATTTTTCAAAAAAGAATAATTCCTTTATTACAAGAGTATTTCTACGACGATTATGAGAAAATTCAGCTTGTGTTGGGTGACAATCAGAAGACTGATGATACTCCCCGATTTATCGTGAAAAAGAGAGCTGATAATAAGCTGTTTGGAAACACAGATGTTGATTTTCCGGAATATTACGTGATCAACAGCGAAGCTTTTTCAGGGATTGAAGCCTATGAATTCCTACACTAAAACCTATACTGTAACGGAATATGGTGGGTTTACGCGTGGTATAAAGTCTTACGATTATCAGGCGTTGCCTAAAAAAACATTTGATGCTCTTGAAGCCTTTATTCTTGCCAACAACACTGATGCAGTCCAACTACTATCTCTTTCTGCTCTACACAGTGTTGGTAAAATTATAACTGCTAAAAATTACGTTGGACTGATTGAGATGTCAGATGGTACAGTCATAGAGATTCTTCCGAAAATCCTAGGGGACGGCATTACCAAGAGCGACACAAAGCGGATTTTTCTTGAGATGTTAAAAACTTTAAAATACGTGACATTTAAGGACTTAAATGTTTCAAACCTCCAAACCGACCGCTTGAACCTTCTTGAAATATTTATAAAGATGTTCCTTGACGAAGTTACAATACTAACGAAGCAAGGGTTGAAAGCTGCTTACACGCCAGTCGAAGCAAATGAACGGTATTTTAAAGGGAAGCTACTGGCTTCCCAGAATATTAAAAACAATTTAGTTGACAAGGGACGATTTTTTGTTTGCTATGAAGACTTCAATATTAACAGGCCTGAGAACCGTCTAATCAAGTCCACTCTTCGGTTTTTGCGAAATACTACGAATGATGTGCGTAATCGACAGAATGCCACTAGGTTACTAACTTTCTTTGATGGTGTAGAATATTCCACAAATATTGATTCTGACTTCTCAAAATGCTTTCTTGATCGTAGTATGTCTCACTATAGCAAGGCCCTTTCCTGGTGTCGTGTTTTATTGAAAGGAAACAGTTTCACCGCATTTGCGGGAAATGAGGTTGCAATTGCTCTTCTATTCCCTATGGAAAAGTTGTTCGAAAGTTTTGTTGCTGCAAAATTTCGCAGACATATTGGTAGCGGTGTTAACTTGCGGACACAAGATGTCAGATATAGTTTATTTGATACTCCTGTCCGTGCTTTTTCACTTCGTCCTGACATTGTGTTGGAATTTGAAGGACGCATAGTCATTTTTGATACCAAGTGGAAGTTACTCTCAGGCAATGCCAAAAACATGGATATTTCACAATCCGATATGTACCAAATGTACGCTTATGGAAAAAAATATAAAGCAGAGAGAATTGTCTTGTTGTATCCTTATTCCGATGCTGTAAATAATACAAATATCAAATATATTTCTAACGATAATGTAGAGGTCGATATTGAATTCATTGATCTGAAAAATTCGGATCGCAGTATCACCCAACTATTAGCCAAGTTCAAAATGCCGATCACCGTTTGATATTCTTGAGTTAGACAGTTGAGAAACGATTTTTCAGTACACCAAACGTAAGAAAGTGGTTTTGAAATCATAAAACATTTCTTTTTTGATGTAGTGATACTTTTGAAAAACAGAGAAAGTAAAAAACACTTTTTTGCAGTTATTCATGCCTGTTTTAGAATTCTTACGTTTTAGTAACTGTCAAACTCAGGAAAGAGCAAAATGCTGAGTAATCCCTGAATTTTAATATCACTTTTATAAAGCTTCCACAGCCCGCAGCCAAGATTGAGCTATAAGTGCATGCCCAGCGGGTGATGGATGTACGCCATCAGGCAGCCAAAATCTAGGATTCCTTTGTGTTGCTGCCTGAGCAAATATACCGTCTAGTGGTAGAAATATGGCATTGAATTCCCTGGCTAGCTTACGTACGGCATGTATTTTGGGATCTAAGTCCTCCCTCCATTTGGCTTGCTCTTTTGTCACAGGCAAAACAAATGGTTCACATATTATCAGGTTAGCGTTTAGTTGCGTTTTCACTTCTTGCAAAATATAACGATAATCTGACTCAAACTTTTCCACCGACGTTGGGTCGTCGCTGTCATAACGTCGCCAGCAATCATTAATGCCGATGAGTATGGATACCCAAGTAGGCTTTAAGGCTATACAGTCTCTCATCCAACGTTCCTTTAAATCTTTTACCCTGTTACCGCTTACTCCTTTGTTTATAAACCTAATGTTTTTTGCAGGATGTGCAGCTGATAACCATGATGCCGTTATCATAGGATAACCCAAGCCAAGGTCAGCATCATTGTTATAATCTCGACCTGCGTCAGTTACGCTATCTCCTTGAAACAATACTATTGCGTTGTCTTCTATAAGCATATCGAACTCTCCTTTTTTGAATTAATTTCAATATTATATTATCATACTACCAGGCTAAGATTAGCACAAGCGGCTCAGTTCCATTTATAGCTTGTTATGTTAAGGCAGGAAAGCACTTTAGAATTCACTGAAATTCGACTATAGAAATGTATTAGATAGTTAATCCACCCTTGTCATCAATGCTACTGACTCAACGTGGTCAGTGTGTGGGAACATATCTACTAGATGAAAATCTGAGATTGAGTAGAGATCGGATAATTCTTTTAAATTGGGTATTAGGGTTTTAGGGTTACATGAGATATAGATAATTTTATTAAATTGCTGAGTTTTTATAAATTTTATAAGATTTGGGTGTAATCCAGCCCTTGGTGGGTCCACAATTATATAATCAGGTTTTTCTGTACTGCTTTGTTGTTTAACAAAATCTTTTACATCCTCATTTACGAATTCTACGTTGTTTATATTATTTAATATGGCATTTTGCTTGGCTGCCTCTACCGCTTCTTTTATAATTTCTATTCCGTAAACTTTTTTAGCCTTATTTGCAAGCAATAAGGATATTGTGCCCGTTCCAGAATAAAAGTCATATACAACATCTGAATTTTCTGCATAAGATAAAGCAGTTTGGTATAAAACCTCTGCTCCTTTTGTGTTTGTTTGAAAGAAAGAGAATGGACCTATTTTGAAAGTTAAATTAAAAATTTTTTCGTAAAAATAATCTCTGCCGTATAATATTTCCATTTCATCTGCTTTGACAACGTTGGCTTTAGATTCAGTCTTACTTTGAATTATGGAAACTATATTTCCTTTTAAGATAGTGTTCAACATTTCTTCTTTCCATGTTTCTACTTCTTGATAGTAATAATTATCTAAGGAAGTTACCAAGTTTAGTAGTATTTCCCCAGTTTTTAAACCTTTTCTGATCCCCAAATTTCTAAGAAAACCAGAGTGGTTCTTGTAATTTCTAAAAGGTATGTTCTTTTTTAAGAAAAATTCTCTTGTTTGCCAAACGATACTGTTGAAATCATCATCCACTAACTTACAATCTTTTGTGTAATAGACATCGAACTTCTTACCTTTTCCTCTTAACCCCAAAACGAGAGGACCATCTTTATATTCGTTACCAAAAGAGTATTCCATTTTGTTTCTGTATTCATAGATATCCACAGAAGACGTAATACCGTGATAATTATTAGGCTTTATTTGGTATTGGTCAAACAACGAAAGAACGCGGTTCTCTTTTATTTTTAGTTGTTCGTCGTAACTGATATTCAATTTATTACATCCACCACATTTTTCAAAGGCTGAACATATCTGCATTTTATAACTCCTTTTTTCGATAATCAAAAAATACCCCCGAACAATTCAATTTTAACACTTTTCGGGGGTAAATGGGTTTTTACTTTGACTTTATTTAAAGAAGAGGGCTAATAACTAATTATACTTTCTTCCATGCCAGGTATTGGGTCTAAATATTTTGTCAAATCATCTTCGGTTCCTGAAACCGCTTCAAAGTACTGGTATGAACCAACTTCTTGACTATCAGGATACCATGAATCGTTCCAACCTTCTAAATCTGATAAATTGGGTATTTCATACTCATATGAATCTGCACTTCCCAACCAACCAGAGGATAATACTATCATCATAGTCCAATTAGCATTTACTAAATAGGAACTATAAAATCTCAATTCGTGATTGCTAATTTCGGGATCATACTGATTCCATGTGAATGTATTATCTAGAAACGTAGGTGTCGCCCAGTTAGTAGAAGGAAGGGTATTCAAAGTTTCAATATCAGACGGATAGTCTGTAAATTTTGTAAATAATCTATCAACTGAGTTTTCTGAATCGTCATGTTTTAAAATTAAAGTATATAAGTCATCTGAGCTTGCAAGAGATTGAGGGATTTTTAGGTAAGAATCACCTTGAAACCAAGTAAATACCGGAGTTGTTCCACCTACTAACAATTCTTCACACCATGCATAGGCATCTTCTAGGGTGGTTGTAACATTGTATGTTGTTAAGTCTGTGAAGTCAGACCATGAAATATCTTCTTTGTTGGTACCAGCTGTTATTGATCTATCTCTGTCTATATATATTTTTGAAAAATCTTCCCCTTGATCTCCTGCCAAAATTACCAAATCATAGGTGCCAGGAATTGTTTGTAGTGGGTATGTTAAATCATCTTCCGAGCCAAAACTTGGAAATCCATGACCTATACCGTAAAAGAGACCAGCACTTTTCTCTTTAAACTCACTTCCAAAATTCAAATTTAATGTAGCATCAAAAGTATCTGGCCAATACCCAAAGGTTATTGGTACTTCTTTTCCTTCAGTGGTGTTGAGATTCATTATTTGAATGTCATAGTTAAAAGTCTCATTCGAAGAATCATACCATTCGTTGACAGCATAGATGCTAAAATTCCCATCAGCTGATTCAGGGGTGAAAGTGTACACACCGTTGGTTGAACTTAGTTTTGTCCAGGTTCCCTCTTTCCCATCTTGATAGGCTAAAAACTCCACGCTTTCTCTAACGGTGTCAATAAATGTGTTTATAACTACTTGATTGGTTATATCATCTCCGTTGCCATCTCCATCAATTGGTAAAGTTGCGCAACTTACAAAGAGCAAACCGATTGCCAAGATTAAAAAGAACATGCTTAATTTCCTCATTTAAAATCCTCTCCTTTTATAAAAAGTTGTTTAATAGATTTTAGTAAAGAGATCTAAAAAAAATCTAAAACAACTTTTTTGGAGAGGATTAATAAATTTGGAACTCTTTGACGAAGTAACTTATTTCTTTTGAATTAAAAGCTGTTCCTAACTCTTTTTTGTACAACTCGTTGATATATTTGTAATAATCCAAAGCCTTTTTTCTTTCACCTTTTTTTAGTAGAAGATTGATATACTCAATGTTCATTTCGTCGGCGAAAGGTTCAATCCGTAAGTATTCGTCTAAATAATTTTCTGCCATTTCAATGTCTTTTTCCTTTTCTAATGAATACAAAATAGTTAGTATTGACAGATAAGATTTTTCAGCATCTTCTATCTTTGGGATTGCCCAATCGTCGTAAATATTGGAAGGTAAAAGACCATAGGAGTAGAGTTTTTTGGCCTTTAAATAATGTTCTTTAGCTTTTAGGTATTGTTTGTTTTTTAACAATTTATTTCCTTCTTCAAAATGAAGAATAAAATCTTCATAATCCAAGTAATAAACTTTGTTTGAATTAAATTTGTAATTTTTATTTTTTTGAAGTATGTATTCCTCAACCAAACCAAACTCTTTGAATCTCTTTCGTATGTCGTGAATCGCCACATATAAGCTTTGACGGCTTTTTTCAAAAGGTAAATTTGGCCAGAAATTTTCGATTATGACGTCTTGAATAATCCATTGATCATAATTCAAGGTTAAAAATTTAAAAAGTTCTAACGCTTTTTGATTTCTCACCTTTCTCATAGTCAAGACCTTATCATCACATACCAATCTAAATTCACCAAAGAGATAGATTTTAGGGTATAAAGCTTTTTTTGATTCAAGGTAAGAGATTTCTTGTGCATCTTCGAATCTCAATTTAATTGAAGTATCTAAGGAAGGACTTTTAACACCTGAATTAACTTCTATGAGATCTTCAATTGAGCTCGTTATTTCGGGATATTTTTGTAGAATAAACTGGTAATTGTTATCTGATAATAACTCGTTAAATGTTTTTAAATCTTCATTATAAGAAGGCAAATTGAATGATTTACTTAAAAATAATTTTAAGAGTAACGCCTGAGTTAGTATTAATTTTGCTTTCCCTTCTTTGGCTATCTGAATGATTTTTCCAATGTATGACAGGGCTTTTTCGAATTGTTTTAAATGTATCAATAATCGAACTTTTTGTAGTTCAAAGTTCAATATCTGATATTTGTTGAAAATAGTTTTGCCAATTTTTACTGCCTTTTCAACTGTTGAAAAAGATTCTTTAAGTTCACCTTTTTTTAAAAGATACTGGGATTGGACGAAGTAATAATTTGCTTGAAGAAATTTTGATCTTGAATAATAATTTTCAGCTTCCATTAAACTTTTTTGAGCAGATTTTAATTCGTTTCTTTCTACTTCTAGCTTGGCTTGCAAGATTTTTAAAACGGGAAGGTAAGCGATGTTTTTAGTTTCCAATTAGATATCTTCATAGGCTTTTAGATGCTCTTTAGCTTTGTCATATTTTTGTGTTTCAATATAAAAATCGGTAAGATTCGCATTTAAAAGTGCTTTCCCATATAGATCTTTTAAATCCTTAAAGCTTTTTAAAGATTTAATAAAGAAATTTTCCGCACTTTCTAGGTTCCCTTCGATTAGAAAAATATTGTAAGCAAGGTTGTTAAGAAGCCACGGCTTCATTTCTGTATAATTGAATCGTTCACATAATTCCATAGCTTTGTTTAAATACAGTTTCCCTTCATCTAATTTTGAAAGGTTAGAATAACTGGTACCCAATAGATTATACAAGGACGTTAAGCTCTGGTAGTTTTCATTTGGTATACTTTTTAGCAATTCATTTCCCATTTCGACGACTTTTTCATATTTTTCCTGATGCCAGTAGATTCCTATTATTTGTGTGTCTATATTCTCAAGAATACTTTTGTTGGAAATTTTATCAATATTATTTTTTACAAGTCTATAATCTGCAAGAGCTTCATCAAACATTGAATATTTCTCTTCTATAACACCACGATAATAGTACAATTCAATGTTGTTGGTGAAAAAAGAGGTAGGTATTGAATCTAACCATTTTTTGATGATTGAAAAATCTTTTATCAATAACTCAGAATGGTTGAAAAAGAAGTCATAGGCTTTTTCTAAATCTTTCATATTCAGTAAGCAATGAAATTGTCCATAGTAATCGTGCTCTTTTTGATATATGTTAAAGAGTGTCTGGCATATATCGCTTTTTTCTCTTTCTCCAACCCCTTTTGAGATTGTTCGCCGGAATATTTCGTTCATATAGTAATAATGCGGATCCTTTTTTTCTAACACGTTTAAATCGTACAACTTTTCAAAAGACTCGTGAACTTTTTCATCGTTTTTGAGGTTGAAATATGCTTTACAAATCTTTGGCTCTATTTCATTCATTAGACTGAAAACTTTCAAGTACTCTCTTAAATCTTCTGATAAGACTTCAGTTAATAAGTTTATATATTCATCTATTCTTTTTGCTGAATCTATAAGTTCATCATATTTTTTTAGGTCTGTTGTCTCTATGTATGTGGTTAAAATGTTAATAAAGGTGGGTATCCCATCGGTCAATTGGTATAACTCTAACAAGTTTTCTTCTGATAAGTTAATTTTTTTTGTGCTGATATAATTTTTAAGTTCATCAAAAGAAAATTTCAGTTCCTCTTCTTGAATAGTGTAAACATTATTAGCCATAGCAAATTTTGTTAAAGGGATGGGAAACTCTTGGTTAGTAGTAAAAAGAAAATGGACGTTTTGGGGTATGAAGTTTAATAACAACTTGAGAAGATTTTCGTTTTTACCTTCAAAAATAACATTTTCGAAGGAATCAACAAATATAAATATTTCTTCCTTAAAGCTTGAAAAGGCGTTTAATAGTTCAACAACCTTCTCTTCTTCCGTAAAAAAAGAAATATTATTTTTTGAATCATCATTAAATATTTTCAGATTTATCGTTTTGGATAAAGTATAGATTAGATGATTGAGAAAGATGTCAAAATCAAAGTAATCCTGTGGGCAACTAATCCATACTTTCGATGCATTCAATTTATCAAAATACATACTAAAAGTAATGCTCTTACCGTATCCTGAAGGAGCTTTTATTAGAATGTAATTTTTACTTTTATTATTGATCAAAGAATTAAGTAACTTTTCTCTATAATGATGATATGGTTTTATTAAGAGAGGCTTGAAAACCGGGTCTAATATTTTGATATTAATCACCCCCTTTGAATCAACAACAAGGGAAAAATTATAACATATCTAATATTAAGGCGATATTATTTACCCCGTTGATGGTAGCATTTCCAAAAATATAGATAGAATTTTGATTTTCTGGCTTTGATATACTGATTATTTCAAAATTAGAATCAAGAGTGTACGTGTTTAACTTTTCAAATGTTTCTTCTTCAAAATTTACTTTGTAGATGATTCCGACTTTTTTCCCATTTTCAATACCATAACCGTATGCTAGATATCTTCCATCTATTGTAGTAAATCCTAGAAATTTATTCGATCCTTCTATTGTAAACTCAAAAGAATCTCCAAATCCGTTTACTTCATCTACTTCTAAAATTCCGTAACTCATAGGTGTTGAAGTAGTTTCGAATAATACGTAGTATTTTCTACCGTCTTTGATAACCCCTACGGGGATGTTGTCGTTAGAATCACCATATACGTTTGACCACTTCATGTTTCCGTAGTAGTCAATTTTTAAAACGTATATATCAAAACCACCCGCACCAAAAGATCTTGTGGCTCCAAAAACCATGAAACCTTGATCTTGAGAGTTTTTTATATCCAAAGCAATCTCTACATCGTTGCCACCAAAGTTATTAGTCCAGATTCTAGTTCCATCGTTTAGATATTTTGAAACGAATATATCTGATAATTTTTTGTTGATGAATAAATTTCCTGTAACTACGTAACTATTTTCGTCGATATTTGTAATACTTATACCGCTGTCTCTACCAATATCTCCGTAATCTATCTGATAATTAACACTACCGTCTTCGCTAATAGAAACAATGTAAGCGTTCCCGTTTAAGCCGTAAGAGAGTGTATCACCAACGTAGATTATGTTTTTAGAGTTATCGGTAGAGTCTTTGGTAATAATAGCATCTCTAAAAAAGTCTGTATTTTTTGCATATAACGACGTTTCGTTTAAAATATTTCCATATGGATCTATTTTCCATGTTTTTGCATCCCAATTGTCATTTTTGCCTTCATAACCATAAAGGTAAAAGTTTTCTCCATCGTACAAACTTCCATAGATGTATTCATCGAAACTTTTAGGGAATATTTTAGTTAGTTCTGTCGCTTCAGAGGTTGTCGGAGTAGGTTCAACGGTTATATCAACAGGAGTAGCAGGGACCGTAATAGTTTCTTCTATTGGTTCTGGTATTGTGATTTGAGTAGGTTCAGGCGTTATCTCCGTTGCCTGAGGCGTTGATGGGGTAGGTTCAACCGTTATATCAACAGGAGTAGAAGGAACGGTAATGGTTTCTTCTACTTGCTCTGGTATTGTAATTTGAGTAGGTTCAGGTGTTATCTCCGTAGCCTGGGGTGTAATTGGCGTAGCTTGGATGGTTACTGTTGATGGAGGTGTCACTATTTCTTCCATCGTTTGAGTTAAAGGCATTTTTCCCTTAATATATCTTGTGAAATAATATTGAGAATCGAAATCATCATAAAATATTAAAAATCGATTTAGAAAGTCTTTTACCCCTACTAATAAACCTTTGTCATATACTAAAGGTTTACCGATTATTTGGAATTTATTTATTGTGGAATAATTCCAAACTAAATTTCCTTCTAAATCGAAGGATTTAATACTTTCTCCAACCAATATGAATCTATCTTTGTTAACGGGAACAAAATAATCGAAATTTTCTTCATATGTGAAAGTTCTGATCAAATTTAATTCAGAATCATAAAAGTAAAGATTTTTTGAACCGGATAATAGAACTATTCTGTCGTAATATGTATATATTTTTCTTTGATATCTTTGAGTTTCTATTTGAAAGTCGAGTTGTGATATCTTTTGTAGATTGGTGTCTAAGATTGTAATATTATTATTAGTCAATATAGGGAATAAAATCATATTTTGAATTTCTAGATAGTCGAAATCGAAAGTTTTGTCGTTAATATAATAACTTTCAACGGTGTCAAAATTGTTATTCATTTTAACAAATTTATCCTCGGTTAAAATATAGATATATCCGTCTATTACTAAGGCTTTTTGAATGTTGTTGAAATCGATTTGTTTTTGTATTTGGAAATCGTCGGTTATCGAAAAGATTTCATCGTCACTGTAAAAGATATTTTCTCCTGCTAAACCTTTAATCTTAACGTTTAATTGTGCCCTTTTTTCTAAAGAATAATCGAAGATATAAGTTTCACTTTGCGTAACAAGAAAGGCAGCTTTACTTGTCAAAAATCCATCTTCAATATTTTGATCAAAATCAACTGTTTTAACTACGACTTTATTGGCATTCAATAATTCAACCTTGTTTTTAGATATGCCCAGGAAGTTATCATCTAAAGGAAGAATTTTATCAAATTCTTCAAATATGATAATATATGCATCTCCAGGACGTAAACTTCTTGTGGTAAATTTAGCCGTTTTGCTGGAGTACACGTTTCCATCCTGATCAACTCCTTCAACTTTCCAGTAATAAGTTGTTTCAGGCTTTAAGACGTCTCCCGTATAAAAGTTTGAAAAAATATTTTCCAATTTCAAATCTTTTTCATCTATATCCGGATCTTCAGATATGTATATTCTATATCTGAGCTCTTTTTCTTCCGCATCTATGGATTGCCATCTAAAAGAAGTTCTTATGTCCACGTTTTGGGCATCCTCTTGTGGGGAGAGAATATTTATATTCAAAGCAAAAGAAATAGCGGAAAATAAAATTACAACAAATATTAACGAATAATTTTTCATGGCAGCACCTCTAAAAAGTTATTTTTGGTAGGAAATTTACTGCAAAAAAGAGTTAGAAATCGAGTTAATATTATTTATGAATAAAGATAAAATTTTTGTGTTATGATCTTTGAAGTTGACTGAAGTTATTTCTTCAGCCGTACTTTGTATTCTAAACATGGACAAAAAAACTTTTAAAGCATCTTTAAAATTATTTATTTTAAACTCTACTATCGAGTCAAAATCCATCAAATGTTCTTCGAAATTAGCAAATATTTGAGCAAAAGTAAAAGACATGTCTTTGATTTCTTCTACATTTTCTTGAATAAAAGGTTCTAAAGATAAGGATTCTCCTAAGATTCTATCTTGGTAGAATCTTAAAAGTAATCTACCGAAAGCTAACCCATCTCCATCTTTCCAAAGAAACTGTGATATAGCTGTTGCTACTCTTTCCAATAGGCCGTAATTAAAGCCAGAAAGAAGTAGACTGTTCGTGAGTAATTCAACACCATCTGGATATAACTTTGGTTCCATCGAGTTCTCTTTCAACCAGCTAACGAAAGGGCGCTTTATTCCTTTGGTTGCTAGACGTTCCGACAAAGAAAAAGGGTCGATATTTCCCAATTCGTCTATACTTTCAAATATTGAATCGGAAATATTTTTGTCTGCAAATTCTTCCAGTTTGGAAACGTAAAGATCTAACCTGTCTAATTTATCTAGTAGTAGAGAAAAATTTGATATGGGTTCTTTTAACAATATTTCTTTCACTCTTTCAACTCTACCTTGAGATAATTCGAACAATACTTTGAAATTAACAGCAGCTTCGTGAAAGTCAGAATTCAAATTTAAAATTTCAAAATATTTTTCCACTTGTTCTTCATCTTCTATTATTACATAGAGTTTTAATAAAGTTAAAACAATAAGGTCTTTATTTTCTTCTGAAGCTGATTTTAAAGCTTTTTCCTCTGTTTCAATTGCTTGTAAGTATCTTCCCATGTTTTTATATTCCAAAGCTAATTCGTGAAGTATATAATCTGTTTCATTCAAGGAGGCGGCTTTTTCTAAGGCTTTTATTGCCTCATTGTGGTTTCCTAATCTAGCCAATGAATGAGCATCGTTATAATAAATTTCATATCTATCGCTATCTATTTCTAAGGCTTTTTGGTGGACTTTGTGTGCATCTTTATAGTGTTGAAGCATATTCAGAGCAACACCCAATCTTTCATAGGCAGGAACAAATTTTTTATCGATTTCTATGCATTTTTGTAGAAGTGGTATAGCTTCTTCGAATCTGCCATTTTCCATGTATACATCTGCCATTTTCAGAAACCCTAACGTAAAGTCCTTTTCAAGTTCGACAGATTTAGAGTAATATTCTATGGCCTCGTCGTAGATATTTCTTTCATACATGAGATTGCCAAGTTCATAATAACCATATGCAAAATTTGGTTTTTCTTTTATCGATTGTTTTAAATGTAATTCTGCGAGTTCAAGATTTCCTAATTTTTTGTAGTATAATCCAGTATAAAAATGCAATCTATAATCAGGATAAATTTTACCTGCCTTATCTAAAAATTCCTTCGCCTTTTCAAAATCTGTATCGTTGAGGGATTTTTTAAAAGCTTCATAATAATAATAAACCAAGTAAGATAAGTAATATCGGTTGTTTTTATCTATATCAATTTGAGCTTCTAAACCTCTAATAATTACGTCCAAAGGTATTTTATTGGTTTTTCTTGCTTTTTGAAAATCTTCCGCTAAAATAGGTAATTTTACAGGAAGATTATTCAACTTTGCATAATTGGGATCAATATTCAGGTAAACTATAGCATATTTTACTTCTTTCAAAAGAAATGCACCTCTTTATACTTCTTTATCACTAATTGAAAGCCTTATATTTGAAAGTAAAAAAAAGAGAACCACTTGCTGCTCCTAAATAACTTGCAACCATGTCTAAATGGCTATATGTATGATAAATACTGAATTTTTGAAAATATTCTGTTAATAAGGGAACTAAAAGAAAAAAAATCAAAAAAAGTATAAAATAAGATCTTTTACTTTTTTTGAAGAATGCCATAAAGAAAAAGTCGGCACCTAAAAAGTATGAAACAAAATGAACTATTTTGTCTTCTCCTTTGAAACTACTATAATTAATTATAGGTTTGGAAACCGATAGATATATAATAAAAACTATATATAAAAAGAACAAAACTTTCCAAAACATATTTTTTATTTTTTTTATATCTTTATATTTATATTTTTTATCAGCCATTTGATTACCTTTCTCTTTTTATTTATAACATATAAACCTGGGGAGGCTGCCCCAGGTTTGACAAGTTTTGGTTAACTCTATTTTTCATTCCATTCTAAATGTTTCAGTTCTATCATGATCTTCAATTATATGTTTATATCTGTCATAAGCAGCTTTAGCCATTTTTTCTAAAATACTTGGAAGATCACTATCAGTCCAATCTTCATCTAAAAAATTTATCAGTTCTTTTTTTAATTTAAAATAAGGCTCTTTATCCGGATTGAATTCTACATAACTTTCTATAAGTTTTCTATCCACTTTATCTTCTCCGTAGATATTTTCTAGTAACTTACTTACACTTCTTGAAAAGAGATCGGGGATCTCTTGAAATTTTTTAGTAAGGTCTAACTTGTTTTGATATAATGGTTTAATTTCATTATAGTACTTTATAAATGATTTCACGGGGGATCCCTCCTTTTTAGTGTTTTAATTGGTTAAAGAATATGTAGAACTTTTAAAAAATTCCTCTTTAAGAAATTTAAAATCGTCATTTTCTATAGCTTCTCTCATTTTAGCTACCAGAGATATGTTGAATCGTAAATTGTGAATGCTTAAAAGGATTTTCCCAAGTACCTCATCTTTTTTAAAAAGATGGTGTATGTAACCACGTGAATGATTTTTACATGTGTAACAATCGCATTCTTCATCAATAGGTTTTTGATCAAATTTAACCTGTGAGGATTTTAAGTTAAGTTTTCCTTTCCACGTTAGTGCTGTTCCGTGCCTTCCCATTCTTGTTGGTAAGACGCAATCGAACATATCCATACCGTTTTCAACAGATAGAAACATCATTGTGGGAGAACCTATTCCCATTATGTATCTCGGTTTGTTTTCGGGCAATTTATTGCCAAAAGCTTTTAAAATCTTTTCGGAATCTTGGTATTTTTCTCCCACGGCTAATCCACCCAACGCATAACCATCGAAATCTAAAGAGGTTATCTGGGATAAACTGAGTTTTCTCAAATCTTCAAAGAGCCCTCCTTGAACTATACCGAATAATGCCTGTCCGTTGTTATTATGATATCGTTTTGATCTTAAAGCCCAATTAAAAGTTTTTTGCACACTATCTTTTACAGCATCATAACCAGACAAGGAATTTATACATACATCTAAAACCATTGCAATATCTGAGCCAATTACTTTTTGTATATCCAAGGATTTTTCTGGTGTTAACTCTATTTGAGAACCATCCAGTGGAGATTTGAAAATTACTTTTTCATCAGTTAATCTAGTGTTAGGTAAGGAAAATACCTGAAACCCTCCGCTATCCGTCAAAATCGGCTTCTTCCAGTTCATGAAGTTATGAAGCCCTTGGAAATGATCAAGAACCTCTAATCCCGGTCTTAAATAAAGATGAAAAGCATTAGCTAATATTATCTCAGTATTGATATCATTTAATAACGAGTTAGTAAGAGTTTTTACGGTTGCATTCGTACCCACAGGCATAAAAACTGGTGTTTCAATGGTGCCGTGTTTTGTGATAATCCGTCCTCGCCTAGCCCCAGTGTATCTATCAATATGAATTAATTCAAATTTTATAGGCGAATCATCCATTAATTTTTTATTTCCTCCTTTAACTCTTTTAACAAGGAATCTGCTTCATTTTTGAATTCTATTGTATCATTTAAAAGGTTTTCTTTTTCTTCTGCGTTGTTTATTTTTTCTAAATTAGCTTCAACAGAAATAATAGCCGAATTCAATGCGGCCCACGCTAAATAACAAGTAATTTTTGCTTCGGGTTTTAATACGGGGTTGCCATATTTGTATATGGTAAAACAATTTTTTAGGATATTATAACATGTTTTGGCTATGTTGAACGAAAATATAGCGGCAGCTGTTAAAGATTTGTCCTTATCTTCTCCTTCTTTGACATTCTCGATTCTTTCTGCATATTTAGAAGATTCTTCAGCGTATTCCATTAATTTTTCTTTGATATCTATAAGATTTTCTAAGGCTACTTCTAGCGTATTTTCATAATCCCCATTGTCCCCTTTAGAGATCGTATAATTTGCCACCATATAACCTAGTGCAGACGCTAAAGCTCCTACTAAAGCAGTGACGGTTCCCCCAGCGGGAGCTGGATCTGTGGATGAAATTTCATTTAAAATTTCCGCGAAACTCATATTTTTATACATTCATCCACCTCCTCTCTCGAAATAATTGAAGTATCTGTACTTTTATTATACCATACTTTTAAGGTTAATAAATATGAAAGAAAATCAAAATCAGTTCAGTGAAGGGGAACGTTCTAACTAAATTAGTGTAAGTAAACTACACTCTGTAAGTAGTAGGGAGTTGATCCAAAGCATAAGAAGTAATTAAATTACCAAAAAGTCTTTTGGATACTTGTTTAATACTTCACAACCATTATCAGTCACCAAAACCAGGTCTTCTATTCTTACTCCGCCGACACCAGGTAAATAAATTCCCGGCTCTATTGAAAAGATCATGCCAGGTGTTAGAATTTCTTCGCTATTTGAAGATATGTAAGGTTTTTCATGAATCTCTATCCCTACACCATGCCCTGTTCGATGAGTGAAGTACTTTCCATAGCCTTTGCTTTCTATATAATTACGTGCGGTAGCATCAATTTCACAAGCTTTAAGACCGGGCTTAACTTTTTCAATAGCTTCTAAATTAGCTTCTAATACGATTTGATAAATGTTTTTCATGGTTTCTATAGGTTTGCCAAAGAAGACTGTTCTTGTCATATCTGAACAATAATAATTTTTTATGCAACCCATGTCTGTCAAGACAACATCCCCATCTTTTAACTTTGCATTGGTGGGTATATGATGAGGGTTAGAAGTATTCTGACCGTATCCTACTATAGGTTCAAACGAAACACCATCGGCTCCTTCTTTTTCGAAGATATTTTTGATGGCTTTGGCTAAGTATTTTTCTGGAAGCATCTCCGATACTAGGTCTATAACCTTTTCCATAGCTGTGTCATTTAATAAGGAAGAGGACTTCATTAACACTATTTCATCAACATCCTTTACCATCCTTAATTCACTAATTATTGGAGAGAGCGGTTTTAAAGATAAATCTTTAGTAATTTCCATTAAACCTAAAAGAAAAGCTGCTTCCCAACTTCCATCTATGCCAAGAGATTTATCTTTTTCAATAATAGAAGATAACATCTTAATGGGATCTTCAGAATCAGAATATTTTATTAAATTTTTTTCTTCAATAGTATCTACCGGGAACAATTCGTTGACTAGCAATTTAACTTCTCCAGAAGTATTTACGAATAATACCAACAATCTTTCTCCAGGGTCAAACCACTCTTGCAAAAAATAGTAAAGAGAAGGTGGTGAGGATATTATTGCTTGATAAATATTATTTTTTGCCATTTTATTGAGAAGTTTTTCTATCCTATCTTTACGCAATGTTCAATGCGCCTCCCATGAATAGTGTCTAATTTCATCCAATTTATATTACAATTATATCATAAAAAAGTAGGAAGTAGATAATAACTTCTCTACTTCCTACTTGCTGGGGTTAATATTATTCTTTAACTTCCTTAACCTTTAACCACCAATCGTATCCTTCTTCGGGTGACGTTTTTCTCTTCATTGCTTCAGCATAAGTTGATGCTGGTGGAATTATTACTTTACTTCCAAATATTGAATTGTCAGGCCAATTGGCTGGGGTTACTACCTTGTTTTTGTCTGACAATTGTAAAGCTCTTACCGCTCTGTATATTTCATCGATGTATCTTCCTACTTCAGAAGGATAGTACATGATCAGTCTAATAGTTCCTTCAGGATCTAAAATGAAAACTGCCCTAACAGTTGCCGAACCTTTTTCCGGGTCTACCATTCCCAATCTTGAGGCTACTCTTCCCATTGTATCAGCTATTATAGGGAAAGTGATTTCTACACCAAGGTTATCTTTGATCCACTCCATCCATTTGATATGTGAATGAACGGCATCGACAGAAAGCCCTAAAAGTTCGGTGTTGATCTTTTTGAAATCTTCATGCTTTTTTGCAAATTCAACAAATTCTGTTGTACAAACGGGTGTAAAATCCCCTGGGTGGCTGAAAAGCACCAACCATTTTCCTTTGTAATCTTTTGGTAGTTCTTTTGCACCGTCCGTTGTTAATACTTTCATTTCAGGAAACTTTTCTCCAATTAAAGGAATCCTTTCTTCCATATTTACCAACCTCCTATTTGTAAATTTTTTAATTTTTGAAATATCTATTTTTTAGGTACGTCTAAGAAAATTATAAACCTAAAAAACTGAAAAGTCAAGTAAAAAATTAAATATTATTTTTAATTTTGTATTTTTTTCTTATTACTACAAGAAAAAAATAAGATGCTTTGGAAAAATATAATTTCGCGATAAACTTCTAATGATATGATAATTGTGGACGATAATAAATATGGAGTTCAAATTGTTGAAAGGAGGGACTAAATTATGGATATCAACAATATCAATCCTGCGGGTGGCAATAATTTAGATAAAATAAATCAAAAAAAGCTTGATAAGGATTTTTTCAAGAGGCAGATAAAATCAAAAAGCCTAGAAAATGCTAATAAGATTACAGGAGAATCAAAGAAGTATATAGAACTATCAAATAAGATACCAGAAATTCGGCGAGAGCTTGTATCGAAACTGAAGGAATCTATTGAAAATGGTTCTTATAATATCAATGTGGATCAAATTGTAAATAAAATGTTTGAATGAAGCAGGTGAACAGTATTAATAATAATTTAGAAGCGATAAAAAATGTATTAAAGGAAGAAAATAACAGTTTAATAGAATTAAAAAAATCTTTTTATGATCTTAGGGAAAGTTTAGTAAAAAAAGCATCTGTCGAAGAAATTAATTCAACCCTTTTGACGATTGAAAAGTTAGCAACCAACTTTAAAAAAATAGAAGGTTTAAGGGCACAGTTAATATCGACAATATGCTTGGAAGAAAATATACAGAGCAAATTAGAATCGATTATTGATTATTTTTCAAAGAATGATTATGAAATTGCACTTCTCTTTTCAGAGCTTGTTAAAAATTTAAAGGAGTTAGTAAGTGAGATCGATCTTTTAAGTAACATTATTTCATTTCAATCTAATTTGAACAATTTTATATATCAAATTTTGAATCCTGAATCGATTACGAACAGCAAAACTTACTCTCAAAAGGGTAGTAAAATGAACAAAGATTTGACTTCAAGAAGTTGGAGGGGTTAGCGTGTGCGCAATGACTTTGAATGGCCTATTGAACACTGGTTTGCTAGGAGTTTATACCAATAAAGTTGCGATGAGCGTTGTCGCCCATAATATCTCTAATTCTAATACCCAGGGTTTTTCCAGGCAAAGTCCTGTTATTGTAACTACCAATCCTATTAATTTAACAACGATAGGAAGTGGGGGAGCAGCTTTATCTTTTGGGACTGGTTCTACGGTAAGCGATATTCAACGAGTGAGGGACGAATTTTTAGATTTGCAATTTAGAGAAACTTCTTCTCGTTTGAATTATTGGGAAAATATATATTCTAATGTGCATTATATTGAACAATTATTTGGTGAGCCCGGTGAAACCGGTTTAAGGAATATGTACGATTCTTACTGGGCGTCAATCGAGGAGTTGAAGACTGATCCATCAAACGAAGCTGCTAAAACTCAGGTTGTATCTCGAGCGGAAGAATTAGTAAACACCATGAAAGATCTTAATTATAGGTTAGAAGAATTAAAAAGTGATATAAACAGTGAAATAAAGCTCAGAATAGACGAAATAAACGGTTATTTAAAAAGGATTGCCGATTTAAATCAAAAGATATTAACATCGAGCTCAATAAGTGGTTCTCCTAATGATTTGCTTGATGAAAGGGATAGATTGTTGGATAAACTTTCAGAACTTTCCGATATAAGAATAACAAGTCATTCAAATGGTCAAATTTCTTTGAGTATGGGGGATAAAGTAGTTTTAAATGGAAGTAGTTATCAAGAGATAAGATCCTTAACCATTGCCGAAACAAACGATGAATATTACGCCTATGTGGGCAACAATCCCTTGACTTTTAACGATGGGAAAATGTCAGCCCTTTTTGAATTGAGGGATGAAATCATCCCTTCTTATCAGCAGCAACTCGATGAGTTTGGTTTGTATTTAGTTGATTCAACAAATCTTATTTATAAAGAGGGATGGGATTCAACAGGAACAATAACGGGAGCCAACTTTTTTGCCGATATAAGTACCAAAAGAGGTTTTGAAGATTCAAGATTTTTCAGGATAGCAGGAAATTCAGACGTATTTCATCCAGAAACAATTCAGTACGTCACGAGTTTAAGCAGTTTTTATAGTGATCCTTCGATAAATTTAAATAATTTCGATCTTTACACCGTAGATTCTGCAGCTTCGCCTTCTCATTATAACAATAATAATTCAATAATACATGATTCAACAAATAATGCTGTTTATTTTGATGATCCTTCTGGCTTTCAAGACAAATTACTAGTTGATATAAAAGGTGATTTTTTCAGGGAATATGGTTTTTCAACTAAAGAAATCGAAGCATACAAAATAGAAGAAGATTATTCAATAGAACCTCCAAAACTTATCATACCTGGCAAAATTCAATTTGAAATGTCCGGTGAGACTTATACTATAGAGTTTTCCAATGCTACGGAATTAGTATCAAAAATAAATAGCGATTCTGGGGGATACTTGAAAGCTCTAGAAAGAGATATAAAGAATGAACAGGATGAACTTATAAAGAAGTTAATATACATCCTTCCCACCACGGAAATTCCAAATGCAGACTTGGATACCATCGTTTTAAACGACATAGACGGTTCTCTTTCACAGATGGAAGCACAAAAAGTTACATTGGATGCCTTAGATACTTCACAACCCACTTTGAATAATTTATTAGGTTCAAATGAAATAATAGAAATGAGTATAAATGGAATAAAAATAGAGATTAATCCTCTTAAAGACACTGTTTATGACTTAGCTGACAAAATTAATGCCACAAACACGGGGGTTACTGCTTCTGTTACTCCGCATGGTTCATTTGTGTTGAGGGCCGGAAATTTAATTAATTTTGACTTAAAGAACGTTACTATTAAAGGTCCTGAAAAATTATTCAATGCTTTAGGATTTATCGAAGATGATTCTAACAATATCGTTACACTGATTTCTCCAGATATAAGCCCTGAACAAATAGATGAAAAGTTTTCTAAGGCGGAACTTTTAAGAATTGATAAAGAGTTAGGAATAGTCAATCAAATTTCTGTATCGTCTAACTTAAAAGAGAATCCATCTTTACTTGCAACTGATTTGGGTTATTATGATACTAATTATTCTCCAACCGGTGCAGGAAACATTAGTGTATGGGATGAAATATCCAAAATGTATGATAATTCGGTATTAGATAATGGGAGGATTGGTTTTTCGAACTTTTTGGGGAATATTGTTACAGATATAGGAGTTAAGGGTGAAACGGCTGATAAAATGAGGCTAAACAGTGAGATGTTGAATAGTGAAATCAGCCTTGAAAAAGAAAGAGTGATGGGTGTTTCTATCGACGAGGAGATGACGAACCTTGTGAAATATCAGCAGGCTTTTAATGCTTCTGCAAGGGTTATCACAGCGGTCAATCAAATGATGGAGACGGTTATTAACAACTTGGGTGTTGTATAATATAATGGACCAGACAGTATTTGTTTGATCTGTGAGGAGGGGAAAAATGCGAATCACTGAAAATCTTTTAAGTAGTAGAACACTTAACGATATTCAAGATGTTTTAAGAAAATACAGTGATTTAAATTCTCAATTAACTTCAGGAAAAAAAGTTCGATACCCATCAGATAACGCGTCTGTGGCAACGAGAATTTCTAATTTAGATAGTCGATTGAGGGAAATTGAACGTTATAAAACTAATGTGGAAACAGCCCAAAATTATGTGAATATGTATGATACAGCATTACAGGAAGTGAGCTCAATATATCTTAGAATAAAAGAGCTTGCTGTTAGAGGGGCAAATGATACATTAAGTGACGATGATAGAGTCGCTATAACAGAAGAACTCAACAAGATAAATACACAACTAGTTTCTATAGCAAATACAGAAATTTCTGGAAACTATGTGTTTGGAGGAGCCAAAAACAATCAAAAAGTCGTGGAAATAGATAGCGAAGGTAATTTTAAAATAACAGTACCTCCACAAGCAAATATCAGGCAGAAGATTTCCATCGGAGGCCAAGATATAGAATACGGTAAAACGGTTTATGATGTTTTTGTAACTGATAGTGGTGCCTCAATTTTTGGTATAGTCAAAAGATTGTCAGATGCCATAGAATCAGGAGATAATACTTCAATTCAAAATGAGTTAGGAAATATTGAAGAAATACAAGCTAAATCGTTAAATAATCTGGCTGAAGTTGGAGCTACTCAACGAGTTTTAGAAATGACTTCAAATAGAATGGAAGAATTTAAGAGTTTTTCAACAGAATTTTTATCCAATGAAGCTGATGCTGATATCGCTCAAGTAGTAATGGAATTGGCAACTCAGCAAAATGTCTTACAATCTGCTTTAAAGGCTGCTAGTAATATTATTCCCCCAACCTTGGCGGATTTTCTATAAGGAGGTTTTCTAAAGCAATGATAAAAGAGTATGAAACAAAGTTGGGAAGTGTGAAGATAGATACTGAGCGAACGATAATTTTTGAGTATGGTATTCCTGGTTTCGAAAATCTTAAACAGTTTGTTTTACTGGAACCTGAAGATACTTATCCCATTATGTGGTTAGCATCGTTAGAAGATAAAAATGTAGCTTTTCCTGTTACTTTTCCTCAACTTATAAGAAACGATTATCAATTTACTCTTCCCCAAGATTTAACAGAATACTTGGAATTAGAGAAACCAGAAGATGCTATAATATTAAGTATCTTGACTATACCTGAAAAAGAAGATGAAATAACTATAAATTTAGCAGCCCCGATTATTGTTTCGCAAAAAAATCATAAAGGGGTACAATATTTAATTGAAAATGGAGAATACAAAATTAGACACCTTTTGAAGGAAGAATTGGAAAGAAGTAATGCTATACTATCTGTTCAAAAAGATGGTGAATAGACTTGTTGATATTATCAAGAAAAATAGGTGAATCCATCGTAATACAAGTAGGAAATAGAAAAATAAAGCTTGTTATGGTTGAACAAGATAATGGAAGTATAAAAATCGGTTTTGAAGCGCCTAAGGATATCAAAATTTATCGTGAAGAAGTTTATGAAGAAATCGTAAAGCAAAATAAAGCCGCATTGGAGAGCGATGTTAACAGATTGGGAAAAATAAAAACCAGCATCCCAAAATTAGTAAAAAAAGATAAAAAACAAAATACTTAGGCACAAGGGAGGAGAAAATCGAATATGGACCAAAAAAGCGCAATAATAGGTAAAGCAAAGGAAGTTAAACCTTTAATAATAAATAATGAAACGGCTAAAGACGTTGAAAAAAGAATATTAATAGGGAAGAGTAATTATGGAGCGCCTAATTTTGTTATGAGGTTGTTCACCGTTAAACCAGGTGGGTATTCTCCTAGGCATTCTCATAGATGGGAACATGAAATATTTATAGTTAAAGGTAAGGCAGAAGTTTATGATGGAGAAAAATACAATTCAGTTGAAGCTGGAAGTTTTATTTACGTTCCTGGAGGTATAGAACACCAATTGAAGAACGCAGGGGATGAAGAGTTAGAATTTATTTGTGTTATTCCAACCTCTGCAGATGAAGAGTAAATTTTTCATAAAAAAGTGGCGTCATAAATATATCGCCACTTTTGTGTTTTTTTGGGAGTGTTTTAATTGTTTATAACTTCGTCTATAGCAATCTTTTCTTCTTCGGTTATCAGTTTATCGATATCTAGTATTACTAACATACCATCTTCTAAACGCGCTATTCCGCTTATAAAATCAGCTCCACGCATGCCACCTATATTGGGTTTTTCGTTTATTAAATCAGGATCGATACTTCTGACGTTTTTTACATCGTCAACCATTATTCCAACCCTTCTTTGATCAATTTTTAAAACTATAACTTTGGCGTGAGATTTGTCTTCAAAGTCGGGCATTTTAAATTTTCTTCTCAGATTGATGATAGGTAAAACTTCTTCGTTGCGATAATTTATTACTCCTTCGAAATAGTCAGAGGCATTTGGTAATTTAGTGGTCTCTTCATATTCAATTACTGCATCCACATTCATAATATCTAGACCAAATCTTTCTTTACCGATGTTAAAGGTGACTATTTTTAACTCAGATGGCATTTCTATTCCCCCTTTTTAAAATCAAAATTTTATTTCTAAAATGGCTAATTATAATTCAATAAATTTCTACAAAATTATATCATAAAAGTATTTAGAAAAAAAGTTATCTGTAGGCTAAAGAATATACAAAAAAATTATGTTATAATTATATTAAAATTATAACATACTGGGGTGTAACCTGTGCGCAAAATTAGTAAGAATTATGCTGTTTTAGGCTTTTTAATCGTTTTAATTTTGATAATGTTTTCAATTGTAATATTTTACATCCGAATTGCAAAAGAAAAATCCGTTCAGGGAACAACTACTCAAGTAAAAGATGTTACTACTCCCATTGTTCAAAAGCAGATTCCTATCTCAGTAGTAGGTGTCAAATACGGAGTAATAATAGGAGGTTACGAAGGATTTTATGTTTTCGATGTTGAAGAGAAAGAATCAATTGCTTCAGTAACAACTGGTAGTTATGTTAACGATGCTCAAATTTATGGAGATTATCTTTATCTGGTTGACAGAGAGGGATTGAAAATTTATGATTTTTCAGATCCGCAAGAAGTAGCTCTGTTGAATTCTTACTCCACATTCGGTGATTCACTATCCGTTACAACGAATGGAGAATTATTATTTGTTGCAGATGGCGAAAACGGATTGATAAGCTTCGATTTGAAGGATAAAGTGTATATAAGATTGAAGGAACATATTCGTTTACCGGGTATGGTAACCCAAGTTGAAATGTTTGAAAAGTATCTATTTGTAATTGGTCCGGGTTTAGGGATGAAAATTTATCAAATCAATGAAGATCAAACCGTTGAAGAGATTAATTATTATGATCAGTTGATATCCCCTAGAATGATTAGCTTGAATAACGATTTTTTTGTGGTGAACGATGATTTATTGGGTATACTGATATTTAAAATGGAAGACTTGATCACGGCAAAAAATTATGATGTGAAACCATTGTATATATGGGATGAGGATGCTTTTTCTATACAATTAGTGGATGAATCCCTTTACTTTTCCACTAATAACGGAGTATATAAAAGAAATTTGGAATCATTAGAAACTCAAGAAATTATTACGGGACAATTTTCTAGACCAAATATTTTGATAACAGAGGGGTATATATACTTAACGAATAACGAAGATGGACTGTATATTTATGACCTAAATACTAAAAAATTACTTAAGTATATTAATAAAGTTGACTCAATTGATGATTTTGTTGTATTAGAATCAGGAGTGTTAATTGACGAGGGAGGAAAGATAGTTTATCTAGATAAACAAAAAGAAAAGTTATGGGAGAAAATATATACTGGAAATTTGATAAAAGGGGAGAAGGGCTTTTACGAACTCAATGAAAATGTAGTCAATTTTTATAACGCAACGAATACAATTACCAAAAGTTTTCCTGAAAACATCGTAGGTATAAAAGAAACACAAGAAGGGGTATTCGTTATTGCCGAAGAGAGTATATATTCTTTCTTTGATGGAATAAAGGTATTTGTGGGAAAGGCACAAGATATAGAAGTTATTGATAACATTGCGTATATAGCTGAGGAAGATAAGATAATAGAGTTTAACTTTTTAACTGGAAAGAGTAATTTTAAATTTTATTCCAAAGATTATATTAACCAAATACATTCTACTTCTGATGGATTTATCTTTTTAACGGAAAAAGGAGTTTTTCGGGCAGACTTCAATTTTAACATTATCGATTATTTTAGCTTTGATTATTCGCCTGATATAATTATGATGAACGATAAATATATATTTTATTCTGTAGGCTCTCAATTGACGATCGTTGATATGTCAAATTTTGATTTAAATAGGATGATTAATTTAGATCTTCCAATTTTAAGTATGGATTGTAAAGATGGATATCTATATATTTCTTACTCTTCAAAGGGAATAACGAGATTTAATATCACAGATAAACTTCAACTAGTTGATGAAGAAGTCGTTGTAAATATTTTCACCGCTAAAAATATGGTTTTTTGATATTGAATTTAAGCAAATATAAGAATGAAAGGAGTAATATGTTTTGGAAGTTACTATAAATCATAATAATTATGAAGTTGAGCCGGGTCAAACTATACTCCAGGTTGCAAAACAAAACGGTATCTATATCCCCACCATATGTCATAGCCCACATTTATCCGATGTAGGTTCTTGTAGAATGTGTTTAGTAGAACTGGAAAACAATCATAAATTAGTTGCTTCTTGTGTTACACCAGTCACTGATGGAATGCGGATTTTAACGGATAGCAAAAGGGTTATCGAGGCTAGAAAGACGGTTGTAGATTTACTAGTTTCTGATCATCCATTGGATTGCATGACATGTGAAGCTAATGGAAACTGTGTCCTTCAAGATCTCGCTTACGAATATGGAATTAAAGAATCCACCTTCGGAACAAAGAAAGTCCCACGTTTTGAAATAAAAGCTGATAATGAATTTATACAGCTTGATCCAGACAAATGCATACTTTGTGGTAAATGTGTACGAACATGTAAAGAGATTCAAATGTGTAACGCATTGGATTTTGTCAATAGAGGTTTTGAAACTAAAGTTAGCCCCCCATTTAATCAAGATTTAGGTGGACAGGATTCTCCATG
The DNA here is from genome assembly GCF_054051725.1 of Petrotoga sp. DB-2. NCBI lineage: Bacteria > Thermotogati > Thermotogota > Thermotogae > Petrotogales > Petrotogaceae > Petrotoga > Petrotoga sp. DB-2. Next base: position 37,532 of record NZ_JBSVZD010000005.1, read on the forward strand.
CGTCTTTTGTGGACAATGTGTTGAAATGTGCCCAACAGGGGCTCTTACTTATATTCCTTCCAAAGGAAAAGGACGTTATTACGAATTTAATAAAACTAAAACGACCTGTCCTTACTGTGGGATTGGTTGTCAATTGGAATTGAGAACTAAAAATAATAAGATAGTTCAAGTTGGTTCGGTTTATGATGAAAACTCTCCAAACCCCCATGGAGAAAGCTGTGTGAAAGGCCGTTTTGGTTATGATTATGTCAATCACCTGGATAGATTGACTGACCCTTTGATAAAGAGAAATGGACATTTTGAAAAAGTTGGTTGGGAAGAAGCATTGGATTATGTTGCAGAAAAACTATTGAATATAAAGGAAAAGTATGGAAGTGATTCAATAGGTGGGTTGAGCTCAGCAAAATGCACAAATGAAGAAAACTATATTATGCAAAAATTTATGAGAGCTGTTATTGGTACAAATTCTGTAGATCACTGTGCGAGACTTTGTCATGCATCTACTGTTGTTGGATTAGGAATGGCATTTGGTTCGGGAGCTATGACCAACTCTATATCAGAAATAGAGGGAAGTGATGTAATATTTGTTATAGGTTCAAATCCAACGGAGAATCACCCGGTAATTGGAAGCAAGATAAAAAGAGCGAAGAAAAACGGTACCCATTTAATAGTAGCAGATCCTCGTAAGATAGAACTTTCAGAAATTGCTGACATTTCATTACATCACAAGCCAGGAACAGATGTGGCTTTAATAAATGGAATAATGAATGTTATTGTCAACGAAGGGTTACTTGATAAAAAGTTTATTGAAGAAAGAACGGAAGGATTTGAAAGTTTTATAAAGATAATAGAAGGTTATACCCCTTCTAAAGTATCCCAGATTACAGGTGTGCCAGCAGATAAGATAATCGAAGCTGCAAAAATGTATGGTTCAGCTGAAAAAGCAGCCATATATTTTGCGATGGGAATAACTCAACATAAATACGGAACCAATAACGTACTTTCTCTTACGAATCTTGCACTCTTAACTGGGAACGTTGGTTTTGAAAGCACAGGAGTCAATCCATTAAGAGGACAAAATAACGTGCAAGGTGCTTGTGATGTAGGGGCTTTACCTGATGTTTATCCTGGTTATCAAAAAGTCAGTGGCCCCAAAATTAAAGAAAAGTTTGAGAATTATTGGGGTGTAAAATTAGCTGATAGAGAAGGGTTAACGCTAACAGAAATGCTCGAAGAAGCCGGCAAAAGGATAAAGGCTCTCTACATAATGGGTGAGAATCCTTTTTTATCTGATCCAGATCAAAACCATGTTAAAAAAGCTCTAGAAAGTTTGGATTTTTTAATAGTCCAGGATATATTCTTGACTGAAACTGCACAGTTTGCAGATGTAGTTTTGCCAGCGGCATCATTTGCTGAAAAAGAAGGTACGTTTACAAATACCGAACGACGTATACAAAGGGTGAGAAAAGCTATTAATTCTCCTGGAAGGGCTAAAGCAGATTGGGAGATATTAACTACTTTGGCTAATAAAATGGGTTATGAAATGAAATATAATTCACCTTCTGAAATTATGGATGAGATTGCACGAGTTTCAAAATTATACGGTGGAATAAGTTATGAAAGATTGGAGAAAGGTGGTTTGCAATGGCCTTGTCCTGATAGTAATCATCCAGGTACAAAATATTTGCATAAGGACGGTTTTTCTCGCGGAAAAGGCAAATTTTTTCCTGTTGAGTTTACTCCTCCTGAAAAAGAAGCTGATGAAAAGTACAATTTTATCTTAATGACAGGAAGGATGTTATACCATTTCCATACAGGTACAATGACCAGGCGATCCGATCCTATTAACAGGCATGAGCCCGACGCTTACGTTGAAATAAATATAAGAGATGCAAGAAAATTGGGGATCAAAGATAAAGATAGAGTTAGAATAACTTCTCGTCAGGGAACAATTGAAACCTATGCAAAAGTTGGAGAAAGAGTTAAACCAGGTCAACTTTTCATGCCTTTTCACTATGCGGAAAGTCCAGCCAATAAACTTACCAATCGTGTTTATGATTCAAAAGCAAAGATACCTGAATTAAAAATAACCCCAGTTAAATTGGAAAAAGTTGAAAAAAGAGTTTCACAAAGAGAGGTTTTGATTGATGAACGCTATACTTCTATCAGGAGGCAAGAGCAGTAGATTTGGAACTAACAAGGCATTGGAATCTGTTAATGGAAGACCTTTGATAGAACAGATCGTCCAAAGCCTAAAAAATGCATTTGAAAAAGTTTACATAATAGGGAATGTAAAAGAGTATGCGTTTTTGCAAGATGTGTTTTTTTGTGAGGATATAATACCAAATAAAGGTCCGTTAGGTGGTTTGTTTACTGGTTTAACCTGTTCTGATAGCGACTACAACTTTTTGACAGCTTGTGACATGCCATTTTTGACAATTGGTTTTTTTGAGTTTTTAAAGTTTCAAAAGAAAGATTATGACGTTCTTGTACCCGAGTACAACTCTTACCTTGAGCCACTTGCTGCTGTTTATAGCAAAAAATGTTTGCCTTTTATCAGTGCTTCACTAAAAATGAATCAATTGAAGTTGAAGAGTTTTTTTCCCAAAGTAAAGGTTAGAATAATAAAAGAAACCATTATAAGAGAAATTGGAGAGCCGGAAAAATTGTTTTTCAATATAAATTATAAAGAAGATGTTCAGAAATTGGAAATAAATCTGGAAAGGAGTGAAAAAATTTGAAAATAAAATTCTTTTCCCTTATAAAGTTTGATTTGAAAAAGGATGAAGTCGATTACCAATTATCAGGATCGAAATCTGTTAAAGAAATAATAAAATTATTGGATCGAGAGTTCGATAATTATTTTAGTAGAAAACTACTAAAAGATGGGGAAATTAAAAGCGGTACGATTATATTATTAAATGGAAGAAATATTCGCCATCTACAAGGACTAGATACGTTGGTAGAAAATAAAGACGAAATAACAATTTTTCCCCCTTCTGGAGGAGGATAATATGGATTACTTGGAAAGACAAAAAATGTTGTTCACAGAAGAAGAGGTTTTAAAGTTAAAACAAGCTGTTGTCTATATTGGTGGAGCTGGAGGTCTTGGAACTCATCAGGCATTGGAGTTACAAAGGGTTGGTGTAAAAAAAATATATTTGGTGGATTATGATAAGGTTGAGCTTTCTAATTTAAACCGTCAAGTATTATATGGCATGGATAGCATCAGCGAATACAAAGTCGATCAAGCTAAAAAAACTCTTGAATCTTTTAACTTGCCAACGATAATAGAAACAAAGGTAGAAAAAATTTCAAAAAAGAGTAAAATACCAACAGATGTGAACGTTATATTAGACGCTCTTGATAATTTCGAAACGAGATATATTCTTGAACAACTTGCTTGGAAATCCAACGTTCCTTATATACATGCAGGGGTTAATCAGTGGTATGGTCAATTGACAACTATAATACCGGGTAGAACTTTGTCTTTAAAAGATATATTTGGAGAAGTGGATACAACAAAGGAAAAGGTCTCTACTATCTCACCTGTCGTATCTATCATGGCATCTCTTCAAGTAATAGAGGCGATTAAAGTAATAACTGGGAGGAAAAATACCCTAGATAACAAGTTGCTACTTATAGATTTAAAGGATTATTCCGTTGAAATAATTAAACTTCAATGAAAAATAGAACTTCCATTCCTCTACTAATCCTTGCTCTTCAAGATAAGATTAAGAAAAGCGCTCATTTGCAAGAATTTGCCTTCTAATCGAAAATAATTGCCCTTAAACGCTTCTAATTGTCAATAAATCGAATTGACTTTTTTGAAACATAAGAGTTAAAATAATAGCAAGTTAAATTTTCAAAAAATAGGTTTTTAATGTAACAAAAATTTTGTTCTTTTCAAGTAAATACAGTTTAGTTAACATCCTAAAACTACCAAAGGAGGAGTGTACATGAAAGTATTGATGTTGGATCAGGCAAAGTGCACGGGATGTAGGGCATGTGAGTATGCTTGTTCTTTTGAGCATACGGGAAAGTTTAACCCCCTTGACTCTCGAATCAAAGTTAATGAATTTTGGGAAGATTTAACCTTCGTTCCAAGTGTTTGTCTGCAATGTGAGAGAGCGTATTGTGAAGAAGTATGTCCTACTTCTGCATTGACTAAGAACCCTGAAACAGGGGTGGTAGAACTTAACAAGGAAAAATGTATCGGATGTAAACAGTGTATCGTAGCATGTCCATGGGGATCCATAAAATTGGATCATACAGGCAAAGAGGTTATAAAATGCGATAACTGTGGTGGAGATCCAGCGTGTATTAAAGTGTGCTATCCAGGTGCTTTGTCTTACGAAGAAGTAGAAGATATCACAAATGTGAAAGTACAGGAAACTGCCACCCGCCTTAAAGAAATAGCAAAAGATTTAGTAAAGGGGGGAGCTTAATATGATAAAAGGTGGATTCAAAGGTAAATTATTGAGAGTAAACCTGACAACCAAAGAAGTAAAAAGTGAAGCATTGAATGAAGAATGGGCTCAGAAATACTTAGGAGGTAGAGGGTATGGGACTCGTTTGTTGTTGGAAGAAATAGATCCGAAAATAGATCCTCTCTCTGAAGAAAATAAGGTCATTTTTGCCACTGGTCCTTTAGATGGAACATTAGCCCCTTCTTCTGGAAGAACTATGGTAATCACCAAAGGCCCTTTGAATGGAGCTATTGCGTGCTCTAATGCAGGTGGACATTTTGGTCCCGCTTTGAAACACACAGGATACGATATGATCGTTGTTGAAGGAAAATCAGCCGAACCCGTATATATATGGATTAACAAAGGTAAAGTAGAAATCAGATCCGCAAAGGAAATATGGGGGAAATTGGCTGACGAAAGTGACGAACTAATCAGAGAACAAACACATCCCTTGGCTGAAACCATGACGATTGGGCCAGCAGGAGAAAAGTTATCTCGTATCTCTAGTGTAATGTTCAATGGTCATAGGGCTTCTGGAAGAACCGGTGTTGGTGCGGCAGTTGGAAGCAAGAACCTAAAAGGTATAGCCGTTAGAGGAAATGAAGATACTCCAGTGGCTGATCCTGAAGCTTTTATGGAAGCAGTTTATAAGGCTAGAGATATTTTGAGTAAAGACGCCTTTGCAGGTCAAGGAGCTGCTATGTTGGGTACCGCCATGTTGGTAAATGTTATTAATGGTGTTGGTGCGTTTCCAACTAATAATGCCCAAGATGCTTATTTCCCAGAGGCAAATAAAATCAGTGGAGAAACACTGAGGGAGAAAAACTTAATTAGAAATGAAGGATGTGCAGAGTGTCCAATAGCTTGTGGTAGGGTAACGGTGGTAAAAAGTGGACCGTATAAAGGTACTATTGGGGGAGGTCCAGAATACGAATCAGCTTGGTCGTTTGGTGCAATGTGCGGTGTTTCAGATCTTGATGCGGTGATAAGCGCCAATCATCTTTGTGATAAATATGGAATCGATACTATCTCTATGGGTTCAACAGTCGCCTGTGCCATGGAATTGTACGAAAAAGGATATATGCCCAAGGAAGATGTGCCCTTTGAGCTTAGATTTGGTTCAGCAGAAGCCATGTTAAAGGCTGTAGAATTGGCGTGTAAGCAAGAAGAAGATTTTGGTAAATTGTTGGCTCAAGGTTCCTATCGTTTAGCGGAACATTATGGTCATCCGGAACTTTCTATGTCGGCAAAGAAACAAGAGTTCCCAGCTTATGATCCAAGAGCTATCAAAGGTATGGGTTTAGAATATGCTACTAGTAATCGTGGTGGCTGCCACGTCAGAGGATATGGAACAGCTGTAGAGGTATTGGGAGATGCTGATCAGTACGCTTATGAAGGCAAAGCAGCATTAATCAAAACTTTACAAGATCTGACATCAGCACTTGATTCTTCAGGAATATGTTTGTTCACGACTTTTGGTCTCAGTGCTAATGAGTTAGCCGAGATGGTGTCAACTGCAACAGGTTTTTCAATAGATGCTCAAGAGTTCATGAAAATTGGAGAAAGAATTTGGAATATTGAAAAACTTTTCAATCTTAAAGCTGGTTTTACAAGACAGGATGATACCTTACCTCCAAGAATATTAAATGAACCAATCAAAACGGGTCCTTCGAAAGGTCATGTAGAAGATCTTGGAAAGATGTTGGATGAGTACTATCAGTTAAGGGGATGGGATAAAGACAGTGTCCCCACAGACGAAAAACTTAAAGAATTGGAGGTCCAGATTTCAAAATGAGATACGTTATCGTTGGAGCTAGTGCAGCCGGCTTAAATGCTGCTCAAACATTAGAATCTCTGGATCCTCAAGGGGAAATTACTATATTATCCGCTGAAGAAGTATTCCCCTACAGTAAAATGTCTCTACCTTATTTATTGTCAAATAAAGTGAAAAAAAGAGATTATCTGTTTCTTCCCCATCCATCTAAGGCTAAACTTCTACTGGGGCAAAGGGTTGTCAACATTGATGTTGAAAGAAAAAAGGTAGAAACTGCTCAAAACAAAACATTTTCCTACGATAAATTGTTGATAGCAACTGGAGCGGAACCGTATGTTCCGGATATGGAGTTAGAAGGATCTCCGTTAGTGCTAACGGTGCGAAATCTTTCAGATATGGATAAATTGAAAGATAAATTGAACAAAAGCGATGTTAAAAGAGTAATACTTTCTGGTGCGGGATTGGTTAATTCTGAGATTGCTGATGCCTTAGCAGAACTTAATATACCGGGTACTTTTGTTATAAGATCGTCAAGGATGTTGTCTCAGATCGTTGATGAAGAAGGCTCAGAAATTATTGCTGAAAGAGCTATAGAAAGTGGAATGGAGTTAATAACGGGTGAAAGCATAACTAAGGTTCAAGAAGAAGGAGATCACGTAAATGTATTTCTTTCATCAGGCAAAGTAATTCAAGGTAGTTGTGTTGTTGTAGGAAAAGGAGTTAAGCCGAGTATAGATTTTCTCGAAAAAACGCCTATTAAATGTGATACTGGCATCTTGGTAAACGAATATATGGAAACCTCTGTTAAGGATGTTTATGCAGCAGGGGATGTGACGGAATCCATAGATTTAATCTCTGATGAATATGAAATACATGCCTTATGGCCTGTTGCGATGGAACAAGCAAGGATAGCTGCCACCAATATGGCAGGTTATTCTTGGAAATATCCCAAAGAAGTATCTAGAAACATAGTCAATTTATTTGGAGAAGTTGTTTTCACGGGAGGCATAAGTAAAGAGGATGCTTACGACGTTTATAAGGAAAAAGAAGGCAGAAGCTACCATAAAATTCTGGTGAGAGATGGCAAACTTGTTGGTTTTATCTTTGTTGGAGGCGTTCTAAATCCTGGAGTTTATTTAGCAGCGATGAAAGATCAATGGGATATAAGTCATCTATTGAATGAAGCAATAAAAGGTGCGTTAAGTTATTCGATGTTCAAGGCTCCTACGAGAGAAGTTGTGAATATATAACTTTAATATTCAAGTTCTTTTGAAAACAATTTTTTTCATATACATTTTATAATGTCTTCGATCTATGTTACCTAAGGAATTTATTCTATGGTGACTTAGACGATAGGGTATAGAAGGAAACTTCTATGCCTCCCGCATTAGGAAAGGAGACACATTATGAACCGGTGTCTTCACACGCCGGTTTTTTATTTTGTAATGTTATTATTTTTTTAAGCTGTTCTCCTTTCCTCAATCTTCTAGGTTGATTGCACAGTAGAGATTGGATAAATTAGTTTTAGAGTTTATAAACTCAGATAAAAAAATTTAGATAAGAGGAGAGGAAATAATGAAAAGCTTTTATAAGTACACATTTATGTTATTTGTTTTTTTAATTGGGACGATGATGATGGGTGAAGAGATTAGCGGGGAGATTATAGTTTTCCATGCAGGGTCTTTAAGCGTTCCCTTTGCACAAATTGAAAAAGCGTTTGAAAGCCAGTATCCAGGAACAGATGTTATTAGGGAAGCAGCGGGAAGTAGAGAAGCTGTTAGAAAGGTTACCGATCTTGGAAAGGAAGCGGATGTTATAGGTTCTGCGGATTATACCGTTATCGAAAATCTGATGATCCCTGAGTACACAGAATGGTACATAAATTTTGCCAACAACGAGATGGTAATAATGTACACAGAAAATTCTCGTTACAAAGATGAGATTAATTCTGACAATTGGTATGAGATTCTTTTGCGCCCAGATGTTGAGTACGGTCATTCGGATCCAAATGCTGATCCTTGTGGATACAGAAGTCAGATTGTTTGGAAATTAGCAGAAAAATATTATGGAGTGGATAATCTATATCAAAAACTTGCTGATAACTGTCCACCAAAAAACGTTAGACCAAAAGAAACAGATTTAATTGCATTATTAGAGGCAGGAGAACTGGATTATATTTTCATTTATAAATCTGTAGCATTGCAACATCAAATGCCCTACGTGGAATTACCAGAACAAATTAATTTAAAAAGTACAAAATATGCCGATTTTTATGCAACAGCTTCTTTTGATGTAACGGGTAAAGAGCCAGGTGAGATGATAACGCAAGTAGGGCAACCTATGGTATATGCTTTAACCATTCCTAAGAACGCTCCAAATCCACAGGGAGCAATTGCTTTCATTAAATTCGTCATTGGCCAACAAGGACAAGCCATCATGGAAGAAAATGGGCAACCGCCAATTAATCCCCCAGAAGGTGTAAACATTGAAAAAGCTCCTTACGAGATTCAAGACTTCTTAAAAGGTGGAGCGAATGATTAAAAAAGCATGGTTCGAATTAATACTTAGTTTTTTGGGGATACTATTGTTGTTTTTCATAGCTACCCCAGTAGCCAAGCTTATCTTTGGAGTTGAACCGCAAGTTCTTATCGACACTGTAAAAGAAGAAGAAGTTTACAGTTCCATATTGCTTACTTTCAGTGCATCGTTGGTTGCAACTTTAATTTCCATATTGTTAGGGGTACCTTTGGCTTACCTACTTGCTCGTAAAGATTTTTTTGGTAAATCTTTTGTTGAAAGTTTAATAGATATCCCCGTTATAATACCACATACAGCAGCTGGTATAGCGCTTTTGATGGTTTTTGGTCGTAATTTTTTTCTAGGAAGGTTCTTCTCGATATTTGGAATAGAGTTCGTTGGCGAATTTGCAGGAATAGTTGTTGCAATGATGTTTGTTAGTATGCCTTTTTTGGTGAATGAAGTTAAAGAAGGGTTCAAATCTATCGATGTTAAATTGGAAAAGGTTGCTAGAAGTTTGGGTTCATCCTCTGCTCGAACTTTCTTCAAAGTATCGCTACCTTTGAATTTTAACCATTTAATTTCTGGTTCACTTATGATGTGGGCAAGAGGATTATCTGAATTTGGAGCGGTTGTTATTTTAGCTTATCATCCAATGACGGCGTCGGTACTTATTTACGAGAGATTTACTTCCTTTGGATTGAAGTATTCGAGCCCCGTTGCAGCCATTATGGTGATAACAAGTCTCATTGTGTTTATCTTTTTAACACTCATAAACAGAAAGAATTCAGTGGAAGGTCGAGAGAGGGAAAACGAACTTGATTAAAATCGCGAATATATCGAAGAGATTTAAAAAGTTTTCTTTAGAAGATATCAGTTTGAATATCGAAGATAACGAGTATTTTGTAATTTTGGGGCCAACAGGTGTAGGTAAAACAGTGATTCTTGAGATTATAGCAGGTTTAATAAAACCCGACTTTGGGGATGTGTTTATTGGTGAGAAAAGAATTACAAATTTACCTCCTGAAGAGAGAAATATTGGAATGGTTTATCAGGATTACATGCTCTTTCCACATCTAAATGTGGAAGAGAATATTGTTTTTGGATTAAAATCGAGGAGAGTTAAAAAAGATGAGATTAGATATCTATTAAACAACATAGTAGAGCTTTTTCGCATAGAACATTTACTCACAAGAAAAACGAAGAATCTAAGTGGAGGAGAGAAACAAAGAGTAGCTCTTGCACGGGCTTTAATTACTTCTCCACAAATTTTGTTGTTAGATGAACCTTTAAGTGCATTAGATCCTCAAACAAAAGAAAAATTTATAGAAGATTTGAAGAACTTACATAAACAGCTCAAGACTACTACAATTCATGTAACACATGATTTTAATGAAGCATTTTCTTTAGCGGATAAAATCGCTATAATGAAAGATGGGAAGATCGTTCAAGATGGTGATTCAAAAGATGTGTTCAACAAACCGAATTCTGATTTTGTTGCTCAATTTACAGGGGTTAGAAATATTTTTCGAGGAGAAATAATTAATGATGATTCTGATACCTATGTTTCAGTAAATGGATTGAAAATAAGGGTGGCTACTGAAAAGAAAGGGAACGTTAATATCTCTATCAGACCTGAAGATATATTGTTATCTATAAAACCTCTTGATTCAAGCGCTAGGAATGTTTTCCCTGGAGTAATAAAACGGATTTGTGAACAATTATCTATAGTTCATGTTACTGTGGATATCGGTATTCCTTTGGTGGTGTATATAACAAGGCAGTCGTTGAAAGAGTTAAATTTAGTAGAAAATAAAAAGGTTTTTGTTACATTCAAAGCCTCTGCGGTGCATGTTTACTAAGATGGGAGGAACTTTTTTTGGTTACGATCGTTGTTGGTGGAAAATTGAGTAATGTAGGTAAATCTACTTTAATTTCACAAATGATAAAGAATTTAAACTGTCACGTTGGAGTGATAAAAACGTCTCTCCATAAAAATAATAAGGAAATAGAAGTTACGGATGATCCTTCAATTATCAACGAGAAAGGTAAAGATACTTCGCTTTTTAAAGAATCTGGAGCGCAAAATGTAATCTTACTAAAAACAAATTATGAAGGATTGTTGGAAGGTTATAGAAGGGCACGCAAGCTCTTAGATGAGGATATAGAATATTTGATCATTGAAGGAAACAGTATCCTAGATTTTGTTAGACCAACTTTAGTTTTTTACATTGATTCTGATGATACACAAGAAAAAGAATCGGCAACTAAAGCCAAAAGTAAAGCCGATATTATAATCAATAGAGAAAACCTTGAAGAGTTAATCAAAGACGGAAACAGTATGAAATTCAAGATTAATTTTGAACAAGTGAGTTGTTTTAATGCACACGCTATCTGTAAAGCATTGAATATCAAATTACCTAAATTTGGGAAATTGTTGGATGATCAAAACATCAAAGTTCGGTACTGTCAGCTTGGTTTATTCAAATAGAGACGGAGGCTAAGTATGTCTGAATTCTTGGATTTAAATACCCCAGAAATGTTTTGGGAAATTGTCGATAAAAGCCTAAATAAGGGCTCGTTACCATCAGAAACGATAAACTTTAAAGAGTCAAATGGGAGAATTTTAGCGGAGGATTTATTTTCTCCCATCGATCTTCCACCTTTTAGCCGATCAACTGTTGATGGTTTCGCTGTGAAAGCGGAGGATACTTTTGGTGCCTCCGAAAGTATGCCTATCTATTTGAACGTTAAAGGTGAAGTGTTTATGGGACAAGAAACAAAGGTAAAGGTTGAAGTTGGTGAGGCTGTAAAAATTCCAACGGGTGGAATGTTGCCAGAAGGATCAAATGCTGTCGTTATGATAGAATATGTCGATTACGTCGGCGAAAAAATGATTGAAATCAATCGTTCTGTCGGAGTCGGTGAAAATGTAGTTTATAAGGGTGAAGATATTCCTAAGGGGAAGGTACTTTTAAATAAATACCATAAGATCAGGCCACAGGATGTAGGTGCTCTAGCAGGCTTAGGAATAACTGATGTTGAAGTTTATAAAAAACCAAAAGTAGCTGTAATTGCCACAGGAGACGAATTAGTCTCCCCTGAAAGTGTTCCTGGAGTCAGTGAAATCAGGGATATAAATAGCTACACAATAGGAACAACATTAGAAGAAGTAGGTGCAGAAATTAGATACGTTGGGATAATTCCAGATAAATTTGATTTTTTGAGAGAGAATATAAAAAACAATTTAGATTGCGATTTGATTCTGATCTCTGGAGGTAGTTCTGTAGGAGTCAAAGACATGACGGTAGAAGTTTTGAATTCTTTAGGGGAACCTGGTGTATTGTCTCAAGGAATTACGATCAAGCCCGGTAAACCTACAATTTTTGCAGTAATTGAAGGCAAGCCTATTTTAGGCTTACCCGGCCACCCTTCATCATCCTTTATCATTACCCAGGTGATTGTTAAACCATTGGTAGAGAAGATAATGGGTATAAGAGAAAAAAGCATAAAATGTAATATTAAAGCAAAGTTAAGTAGAAATTTGGATTCCGACAAAGGAAGAGAAGAGTACATCCCAGTTCGATTGATTGAAACTGCTGAAAAGAATCACATCGCTGAGCCGATAGTCGGTGAATCAGCAATGATATCAACATTTGTTTATGCAGATGGTTATATAAAAATAGATGCTAACAAAGAAGGACTCAATAAAGAAGAAACGGTAGATGTCTATTTATACTAATTCTATTTATCTTTATGGTTAGGCTGAGCATAAAAGGCCTAAAACTCCTTTATCCTTATAGGTGGGCAACAGGATAAGGGGCTGCCAGTCTCTTCCTTATGGGTGGGGAGCGGGGCGAAGGGGCGCTATATAAGAGCTTTTCAAGGTAGTAAATTGAATTCAAGAAGGTGGATAAATGAGTAAAATATATTTAGAAAAAGTCTCTTTAGAAAAAGCTATGGATGAATATTTTAAGATTTTCAAAGATTATTCTATTGAAACAGAGAATATTAAAGCCGAAAATTCTAGTGGTAGAGTCACAGGAGAAGCTATATATGCAAAAAGGTTTGGGCCACATTATTATGCTTCCGCAATGGATGGTATAGCGGTTAAAGCTTCAAATACATATGGAGCCAGTAAAACGAATCCATTAATGTTGAAAAAAGGGTTAGATGCGGTTATAGTTGATACTGGGGATCCGATACCAGAAGGATTTAATGCGGTTATTAAGATAGAAGAAATAAATGATGAAGGCGATTTTTACATTATAGAAAAAAGCGCTACACCATGGCAAAATATTAGAGCTATTGGAGAAAGTGTGATGAAAGGGCAATTAATGTTCCCGGTAAATCATATGATACGGCCTTATGATGTGGGAGCTTTATTAGAAGCAGGTGTGAAAGAAATTAATGTCAAAAAAAAGCCTTTGATAGGGATCATTCCAACGGGTGATGAAATTATCCCTCCCAATCAGGAACCAGAAAAAGGCCAACTTGTTGATTTCAATTCGACTATAATGAAGATTTATGGCGAACAATGGGGAGCAAAAGTTTCAATCACAGAGATCCTCCCTGACAAATATGAAGATCTCAAGAAAAAAGTGTTGGACGAGGTAGAGAAAAACGATATTTTGGTCATTATAGCTGGTTCTTCTGCCGGTAGGGAAGATTATACTGAGAAAATTTTAAATGAGGTGGGAAGAGTAATTGTGCATGGCATTAATATAATGCCAGGTAAACCTGTTATTCTAGGTATTATAAAAGGCAAGCCGGTAATTGGTATACCTGGTTATCCCCTCTCTGCGTTGCTGAATTATTATATTTTTGTACGGACACTTGTGTATCAGATGCAAAGTTTGGGCGTTCCAGAAATGCCATATATAAATGCGGTTGTTCGTAGAAAAGTTCCTTCACAAGTTGGGTTGGAAGAATTTTTAAGGGTTAATTTAGCTTTTATTGACGGAGAATACGTAGCGGTTCCCCGAAAAAGGGGATCGGCTGCCATGGAGTCACTGGTGAATGCAGATGGTATTATGCCTGTCCCAGAAAAATCTGAAGGAATAGGTATCAACGAAAAGGTGAAAATATATATTTTGAAACCCATCTCCTCCATTTCAAAAAACGTGTTGTTCATTGGAAGCCATGATTATTCATTAGACATATTGGTTAATGAAATAAAATCTCAAAAACTTGGATTTGACTTTAACATTCAATCTGTGGGGAGTATGGGAGGGTTGATGTCGCTTAAAAGAGGTGAGTGTCATTTGGCAGGAGCCCACCTTTTGGATCCACAAAGTGGAACGTACAATAAAACTTACGTTAAAGAGATTTTAGGTGATAAAAAAGTAACTATGGTGAATTTAATTTGGAGACAACAGGGTTTAATTGTACCAAAAGGTAACCCTTTGGGATTGAAAAAGATAGAGGATTTAAGCCGTCCAGATATTAACTTCATCAATAGACAGAAAGGTTCAGGTACGCGTGTATTGCTAGACTATTGGTTGAACAAAAAGGGAATACCTTCAAAATCAATTAGGGGATACGAGAGAGAAGAATTCACCCACACTGCTGTTGCGGCAGCCGTTGCAAATAAATCTGCAGATGTAGGATTAGGGATAAAGGCAGCTGCCGATGCTATGGATTTGGATTTTATACCTCTTTTAGAAGAAAGATATGATTTTATAATTCCAACTGACTTTCTACAAGATACAAGGATGAAAAAAATTATAGAGGTGATTAATTCTGAAAAGTTTAAAAGCCAAGTAATTGCATTAGGTGGTTATAGGACAGATAATACAGGAGAAGTAATGTCTTAAAAAGGAGAGTTTAATTATAATGATTGATAAATACGGAAGAAGTATCGATTATCTTAGAATATCGATAACAGATAGATGTAATCTACGTTGTATTTATTGTATGCCACCCCAAGGTGTAACTTTCAAGCCCCATAGCAGTATTCTAAGATACGAAGAAATAATCAAAATTGTTGAAGTAGGTACTGAACTTGGTATAAAAAAAGTTCGTATCACAGGTGGTGAACCTCTTGTTCGGCAAGGCGTAGTAGGTTTAATCAAGGAGTTAAGGAAAATTTCTGCACTTGAAGATATTACTATGACAACCAATGGTGTTCTTCTACCAAAATATGCTTTTGCTTTAAAAAGGGCAGGTTTGTCTAGGGTTAACATAAGTCTTGATTCTTTAAATCCCGATACCTATAAAACAATTACTCGAAGGGGCGAGTTTTCACAAGCAATTGAAGGGATTAAAGCAGCACTTGAAGTTGGCTTAAATCCAGTAAAGATTAATACCGTTGTGATGAAGGGTTTAAACGATAGTGAATTGGAAAATTTTGTTGAACTCACAAAGGATAAAGATCTACACGTGAGATTTATTGAATATATGCCTATGGGTGAAACAAGCCTTCTTTCTGGTAATTATTATGTATCTCTAAACGAATTCAAGGAAAAAATTATCAATAAGATGGGTATGGTCCCTGTAGATATGAAAAATAATGGCCCTTCAAAGGATTTCAAAGTCCCTGGGGCAAGGGGAACTGTAGGGTTTATCACCGCTATTAGTCATAACTTTTGTTCAACATGTAATCGGATGAGATTAACCGCTGATGGATTTTTGAGGCCTTGTCTTGCCAGCGATGTTGAAGTAAATATGCGCGATGAAGATGGGAAGATTTCTACAGAAGGTGTGAGAGAAAAGTTTGAAAAAGCTCTTCTTCTTAAACCCATTAGTCACAACTTTTACAAAAATAATTTCTTCCCAAAGAAAAATATGTCCCAAATTGGAGGATAGGTATGAAAGAATTCACCCATATAGATGAAAAAGGTAGAGCAAAGATGGTTGACGTTACAGATAAAGGTGAAACCAAAAGAGAAGCTATAGCCTATGGACAAATAAAGCTAAAAGAATCAACCCTTGAAAGGATAAAGAATGGTCAGATAGAAAAAGGAGCTGTTTTAGAAACTGCAAGAGTGGCTGGAATTATGGGTGTTAAGAAAACAGCTGAGTTAATCCCCATGTGTCACCCTTTGTTGATAACCGGCATAGATATAAAATTTGAATTTGAAAATGCCACAACTTTAGGTATCTACGCAACGGTAAGGACAACAGGCAAAACGGGGGTTGAAATGGAAGCATTTACTGGTGTTTCAATAGCGGCTTTAACTGTGTACGATATGTGTAAGGCTGTAGATAAAGATATGGTGATTAAAAATATAAAATTACTCAAAAAGACTGGAGGTAAAAGTGGAACTTATGTTAGAGAAAACGATGAGTAGAGAAGGTAAAGTAGTCAAAGTTTGTAAATGTGAAAAAAGAGGAATGCTCAAAAAAGAACAAGATAAAATCAACATTATAACTAATTATGGCGTTGAGGGTGACTATCATGCAGGAAAAAGTCATAGGCAAGTCAGTCTGTTGGGCATAGAAAGCCTTGAAAAGATAGTGAAAGAAAAGAATTTAAATTTAAAAGATGGATATTGCAACTTCGCACAGAATATAACTATAGAAGGGATAGAGTTATATAAATACCCTGTGGGAACCAAATTTAGAATAGGTGAAAGTGTATTACTCGAAATTACCGAAATAGGGAAAGCAGGAGAATTCAATCCTGATAATATAATGCTGACAGAGGGGATCTTCGCCAAAGTTTTAGAAGGAGGCATCGTGATTCCGGGTGATAAATTAACGATTGTATCAGAGTAGGGGGGGAGTAATGATTAAAGTAGCAATAATAACAATAAGTGATAAAGGATCAAAGGGTTTAAGACAAGACAAAAGTGGTGAATTACTAATAAAGATGGTTGAAGAGGAAGGTTGGATTAAAACTCTTTACCTAATAATTCCAGATGAAAAAGAAGAAATAGAACAAAAATTAAAAGAAGTAGCCGACAATAATATTGCAGACTTAATACTCACAACAGGAGGAACGGGTTTTGCTCCAAGAGATGTTACACCCGAGGCTACGAAAAACATTATCGAAAAAGAGGTTCCAGGAATTCCGGAAAAAATCAGATATGCCACAGGGGAGAATACCCCAATGGCATATCTTTCTAGAGGAGTTTGTGGCATTAGAAAATTTACTCTAATCATCAATTTTCCAGGTAGTACTAAGGCGGTTAAAGAATGTTTTGAAGCTGTTAAGGATCTTATCCCACACGGAATTAATATTTTAAAGGGTGAGATAACAGAACATTAGAAAAAAGCCATATATGTAACTAAAGCGAATCAATTAATTTTAAATACAAGGGCAATTTTCTCTGGAATTTTCAGAGATTTTTTGCCATCATTATAAGAATTATCTTCTAAATTGAAATCTTTTGTTGAGAATAAAAGAGTTATATTGCCTTCTTTTTTATCGAGTAGCCATAATGGCAGTTCAACATCGATCTCTTTTTCTTCTCTATTTATAATGGTGACTATATTTTCACTTTCATTCCATGAAGCGTAAGATACGTATCCACTATTCCAATCAAGAAAATCAAAAGATCCCTTTCTCAATGCAGGATGCTCTTTGTACATTTTAATTAATTCTTTTGTGAAATTAAACAACATTTTATTTTCTTCACTTTCTTTTCCCCAAGGGTAAGGTCTCCTATTATCTGGGTCTGTCCAACCTTCCAAACCTATTTCATCACCGTAGAATAATCCTGGTGATCCTGGAAGAGTAAACATTGTGACTAATCCTATTTTGAAAACATCTAAATCC
Organism: Petrotoga sp. DB-2; assembly: GCF_054051725.1. NCBI lineage: Bacteria > Thermotogati > Thermotogota > Thermotogae > Petrotogales > Petrotogaceae > Petrotoga > Petrotoga sp. DB-2. The sequence continues at coordinate 55,014 of NZ_JBSVZD010000005.1, forward strand.
TTTCCAAGGGAAGCTTCTTCATGAGTTTGCGGTCCCAATCTCCCAACTTTTTGTGTGGTTCTTGTCATCCATCTAGAATGATCATGGTTGCTTAGTTGGTTTAATGCAATAAATTTACTATTCATGGGTAATTGAGATAAAGCCCATCTAACTGAGTTAACGAAATACTCAGCATTTTTTAAGAGCTCAGGTTTATGATGCTCGTTGTGTTTTTCCATGCCTGTAAGAAAATAACTAACGGGATCCATACAGGTTATATAATTCATTATAGAATCCCAACATTTTCTTTCTAACCAAGTAAGAGGTGATTTATAAATTTCTGCAAATATTATAGATTCAGGATTTGACTTTTTTACAACTTTGTAGAAGAATCTCCAAAAGGCCGTATTCATCTCAAAAGATTTACCTAAATCATCTGCAACATCGAGTCTCCATCCATCTGCATTGAAAGGTTCGCTAACCCATTTTTTCCCAATATCCGCTATGTATTTCCATAAACTAATATTTCCATAATTCAATTTTGGTAGGGTGTGAAAGCCCCACCATCCCTCATAGTTATTTTGAGCACTGTCCCAATAAAAATAACTTTTATAAGGGGAATCCTCCCTATGTAGACTACCTTCACCATATAAATCCATTTCGTCTATCCATTTATGAAAAGAACCACAATGGTTGAAAACACCATCTAAAATAATTTTTATATCTTTTTCATGGGCTTTTTGAATCAAAAGCTTTAGAATTTCATCGCTTTTTTCAAGGTTCTTTATAGATGTAGTTCTGACTTTGTACTTTTCGTTCAGATCTTCCGAATCTTCATCTATAACCCCAAAATGAGGGTCTACATGTTCGTAATCTTGAGTATCATATTTGTGCGGACTTGGAGAAACAAAGATAGGGTTTAGGTAAATCGTTTCCACTCCTAAATCTTTTAAGTAATCAATCTTTTCTAAAACTCCTTGTAAATCTCCGCCATAAAACTCCCTATGACCATTTTTAGGATCTGGCAGTGAGTTCCAATCTTTTTTTAAAACTTCTTGACCATCGTATTGATACTCATGGGATACTGGATCATTTGTTTCATCTCCGTTTTTGAATCGATCAACAAATATTTGATAATATATAGAACCATGGGACCATTTTGGAGTTTTAAAATCTGCGACGAGTACAAAGTCATGAATAGCACGATTTTCTACAATACCCATAGCGTCATAGAACACTTTTTTGCCCTTTTCTATTAAATCTATTTCGAAATGGTACCTAACAATTCTATCTGGCATTTTGAAAGTACTTTCAAAAAAATAAAAGTAAGTAGTTTCTTTTGAGAGTTGCATTGGTTTATGTTGATAATTTTTTAAATGTTTTTGAGGAGTAAAGATAACACTTCCAATACTTTTACCTAAGTATTTTGGAATTCTTAGTTTAATCGTTACCTTATCATCTATGCTTGGCTCCTCGGGATAAAAATAGGATTTAGTTTGATCTGAATATATGCCTTTCATAATTATCCTCCGTAATTATTGTTTGAGATTTTAGTATGTTGATTTAATTCTTCTACATATTTACTTTCCAGTTTTTGTAGTTTTGTAAGTTCCTTTTCTAATTTGTTTTTTTCTTCAATTAATTCTAACACCTTATTATAATCGTCTCCATACTCAAAAAGTTTAGCTTCAACTGAATCTAACTTTTCAAATAACAGTTCCGATTCCGCCCTGATTCTTGAAATTTCATTGTTTAAAGTTTTTATTCTGTTTTTTCTTTTTTTATTTTGTTCGTATTCTTTGTTTACTTTTTTTTCTTTTTTTATTTTAAAAGAGTTATTTTTTATTTCTTCTAAAAGAGATTGAATATTTTCAGATATTTTGGATTCCCCGTTGTCTATTAAAAGAAATTTGTTGGCGATGTTTTCAATAAAAGATTGGTCATGTGAGACAAAGATGATGGCTCCTGTGTACTCTTTGAGTGCTTGTTCCAAACTTTCAATTGTTAGGATATCCAAATGGTTGGTAGGTTCATCCAATATCAAAACGTTTGGTTTCTCAAGTAAAATTTTAGCTAATGCCAATCTGGTGAGTTCTCCCCCAGAGAGTTCGCTTACTTTTTTGAACACTTCACTAGAATAGAATCCAAATCTTCCAAGATACTTTCTTACTTCGAAATCTTTCCAATCCTTTACCAATTCCCACGTTTCATTCAACACGTCAGATTCTTGAGAGAGATTAGATATAACTTGATCTAAATATCCGATTTTGATATTGTATCCCCATTCAATGTTCCCTTCATGATTTTCTAATTCACCTATCAATAATTTTAATAAAGTGCTCTTTCCGCAACCATTTTTTCCTAATATAGCTAATTTTTCTTCTTCGTAGAGTTCAAAAGAGATGTTTTCTAGTAATTCTTGTTCTTCGTTGTATGAAAAAGATAGGTCTTTAACCTCTACTACCTTGTAACCAGTTTTTGTGGGTTGGGGGATCTTTACGTCTATACCTTTTTCTTCTTCGATGTTTTGAATCTCTTGGAGTTCATTTTTCAACTCTTCCAATTTTCTTTCACGGATTACTGCCTGCCTGACCATTTTTTCTGTTCCCCAACTTCGGTAACGCTTTATCATTTTTTCGAGTCTTTCTATTTCTTTTTCTACGTTCTGTTTTCTCGAATTTACTGAATTTATATAAATTTCACGTGATTGGATGTATTCTTTGTAGGTTCCTTTGAATTCCCAAATCTTTGAATTGTTTATTTCCCAATATTTGTTACACAACTGTTTTAAAAATGTCCTGTCGTGGGATACGATAACCATTGCACCTTTGTAATTTTTGAGATAGTTGATTAACCAATCAATAGAGTAGAGATCCAGATGGTTAGTAGGTTCGTCAAGAAGTAATAAATCGCTTTTTTCAGAAAGAGTTTTTCCGAGGGATAATCTAGTCAATTCACCACCACTTAAACCAGAAACATTTCTATCCCATTGGCCTTCTTCGAAACCAAGTCCCACTAGCAAACTCCTAACGTTCTTATCGACTATGTGTTCAGGTGTAATTTTTGAGACGCTTTCCTTTAAAAAGTCATACAAAGTAGGATCTGTTTTATTTAAATCTAATCTATATTGCTTTAAAAGAGATATATTTAAATCATTTTTCTTGAGCACTCGTCCTTCAATAGGCTCAATATTTCCTGAAATAATATTCAATAAAGTAGTTTTTCCGGCTCCGTTTTTACCTATTAAAGCGATCCTATCGTTTTGATTTATAACCAAGTCGACATCATAAAAGAGGTAAAATTCACCGAAATTATGTGAGACATTTTCGAGTCTTAATAGCAAACTTATCACCTTAAGTATTTGTTTTCAATGGTTGATTTGGGGTTGATATTATATAAGAATATATGTCTTCCAGAGTTGGACGTAATTTTCTAATCGAGACGCTGAAATTATTCATTGTAAATGAATTATCTTTCGAATCGATTATTACTTTTTCTTTGGATACGGGTTTTATTGCCAAAACATCCGAGAGATCTTTTAAATAGGTTAATATTTTTTCATGGTCTTTTTCATCGAAAGTGAGCTCGTAAATATTAATTATAGAATCAAATCTTTTGTAAATATTTTCTATATTGTCTTTAATAACAATTTTTCCATCTATGATTATCCCTACACTTGTAGCTAATTGTTCAACTTCCCATAGATAATGGGAAGTTATCACTATTGTTGTTCCATTTTTGATGTTTTCGTTTAATATATAACGCCTTATAAACCTTGAGGATTCTACATCTATGGCATTCGTTGGTTCATCTAACAAAAGTATTTTTGGGGATTTTAATAATGCCCTAGCTATATTCAACTTCTGTTTGTTGCCAGAAGAAAGGTTTTTAGTTAATTTGTTTTTATATTTTTCCAATCCAAAACTATGCAAAAACTCGTTAATTTTTTTATCACTGTCTTCGATATTTGAAGCTAAAGAAAATAATTTTAGGTTTTCATAAGGGGTTAAATCATTTTCCAATACAGAATAATCAGAGACTAAAGAGATCACCTTTCTAAGGTTTGGTTTGTTTTTGGAAAGATCTTTTCCAAGTATTTCCACCTTTCCTTGTGAAGGATTTAAAAGCGTGGAAATAGTCTTCATAATGGTAGATTTGCCTGCACCATTGGGACCTATAAGTCCAAAAATCTCTCCTTCATTAATTTCTAGATCAACATTATCAACCGCAACCGTTTTCCCAAATCTTTTTGTTAAACCCTTAATTGATATTGCTGGTGAAATTTTTTCAGATATTTTCATATTTTTGTTGTTTTCTAATTCTCCTTTCATACTCTTTTTCTGCAATCTTTTCGCGCTTATCGTATTTTTTTAATCCTTTAGCCAAAGCGATTTTAACCTTTATCAGTCCTTTATTGTTAACATAGAATTCGAGCGGAATTATCGTCAAACCTTCCTGTTTAACTTTAGATTGCAAGCGCCTTATTTCTTTTTTATGAAGCAAAAGTTTCCTAGGTCTTTCTGGATCATGATTGAATAGAGATGCCCCTGAATAGGGACTAATGTGAATATTGTATAAAATCAATTCTCCGTTTTCTATTTTACAGAAACTATCTTTGAAATTAATTTTTCTTGCCTTGCAGGATTTCACCTCGGTACCTAACAAAGAAATCCCTGCCTCGAAGGTTTCTAATATTTCATAATCGTGAGTAGCTTTTTTGTTTCTTGCCAGAATTGTTATATTTCTTCACCTCTAAAACTTATAATATTCTTTAAAAAATTAATTTGAAAAACGATCATCAGCATAATTATTTCTTTTCTTTACTCATTATTTGCATAGTTTCCTCTTCTAATTCTTCTTTTTCCCTTTTCTTTTTATTTAATGCCCCCAAGATTATTTCCGCTCTCCTTTTACCTATTCCACTTACATTTGTTAATTCTTCAAAGGTGGCATTCATTAATTCTTGAAGGTTTGTAAAGCTTTCCACAACTTTTTTTACCGCAGTAGTTGGTAATCTAGTAGAATAAAGGATTCTATAACCCCTAGATGATAAAGTTGTTTCCTCCAAATCATCTTCAGAGGAAACATCAATATACCCGAGAGTTTTCGCTATTTTGAATGGATCAACCAACTCGTTAAAGTCTAAATCTTTGAATATGCTTGTGGCATCTTCGGGCTTTTGATACTTTAAATTTTCTGAGCTGTAATCCATTATAACAGCGCCCACATACTTAGGGATTGTTCTTAATATTTCTTCGTATTCTAATTTTGCGCTTCCAGCAATTTCTCCCAATTCTAATAAGTATTTTTCGGCTCTTTGTATAATTTTTATCGTAAGTAAACCTTTGGAAAGTATCTCAACAACGTCGGCGAGACTTACATTTCCCCTTGCCTCTTCAATGTTTAGATAGTCTAATAGGTTCATAAAGCTTTGTCTGTATCTTTGGGCAATCGTAATTTCTTGATTTAATCTAGCAAATAAAACGTTTTCAGGCAGAAGTTCATATTTCATTTTATTATAATAAACTGAAACAATGTTCCTTCTTTTAGAAACCGCGACGGTTAAATCTCCCGTTTGAATAGACACTTTTTCAGCAGTTTTGTGTCTCATGCCGGTTTCTGAACTAGGAATGCTCTTATCAGGATTAAGTTGTGTATTTGCTGCAAGAATTTGAGTTCCATCGCTATTCAAGACAATAGCCCCATCCATTTTTGAGAGTTCATAAATTTTTTCGGGTAAAAAATCAGAATCAAGTCTAAAGCCCAACTGTATTAGTCCTTCTTTAAGATGCTTTTCAGGTTGTGAACAAAAAAACAACAATGCTCCCAAGTTTGCTTCCATTATCCTGTCTATACCTTTTCTAATAGGCTTTCCTGGAGCTAGCAAATCAAAAATTCTTTCTAATTTTTCGTTCAAAATTTCATCCCCCTTTTTTGAATAATTTTATCAAATCTTTTACACTTTCTGCAACTACAATAGAGTTTTTTCTAGGGGAAAAATTTTTTGGAATAACTATATTATTAAAACCAATTTTTTGTGAAAGCTCCAATCTTTTCTCTAAAAGAGGAATACCTCTTATTCTCCCATCTAAACCTATTTCTCCAAAGGCTATCGTCGAAGAAGAAAGTGGGGTATCGAATATCGAGGAGATTAAAGATAAAGCTATGGCAACATCCATTGAACTGTCATTGATCCTTAGTCCTCCTGCACTACTAACAAATATATCTTTACTTTCCAATGGGAGCTTCAACTTCTTGGAAAGTACTGCAATTATCATTAAAAGTCTATCTAAAGGTATACCCGAAGTAACCCTTCTAGGTGATCCGTATACCGGGTTACTGACTAAAGCTTGTATCTCTATTGGAAGTAATTTTTGACCAACTTTTACTATAGTTAAAGTGTTTCCTGACTCATTCGAATAATCAGACAAGAAAAAAGAATTTATATTATCTATTGGTTTTAAACCTTTTTGGGTTATTTCAAATAAAATAACTTCATCTGTGGGGCCGTACCGATTTTTAGTCACTTTTAAAAGCCTTAGTCCAGATCCACCTTCCAATTCCATTTGAAGAACGCAATCTACCATGTGTTCTAACACTTTTGGACCAGCAATAGCTCCTTCTTTGTTTACATGACCTACCAGAACTATAGGAATATTCATTTTTTTAGCGTATTCCACCATTTTTCTCGTGCTTTCTCTAACTTGGAGAATACTACCAGGTGAAGAATCAATACTGTCTATTTTTAAGGTTTGAACAGAATCTATGAAAATAACGGAAGGTATCATATTAGACTTTTCCATAGCATTAAGTATAACATCCACATTATTTTCGAATATTAATCCTATATTTTTATTTTTTATTTCCAACCGATTGAATCTTTGAACGACTTGTTCTGTCGATTCTTCACCTGAAACGTAGAAGATGAATCCTTCAGGTGTCTGAATAGACTTTGCGATTTGTGCCAATAAGGTGCTTTTTCCAATACCCGGGTCTCCACTCAACAAATAGACAGCACCTTCCACCAATCCACCGTTTAACACATTGTCAATTTCTTGAAAATTAGTAGGGATCTTTTTTGCTGGGGGAAGCTCTTGATCAAGAAAAACTATATCTGGAACTTTAAGGTGTCCAGTATCAATAGAAACATCCGCGGTATTATATTCTACCGCGGATTCTAATTCATTACACATAGGACATTTTGCAAACCATTTATCGGATTCATAACCGCAATTACTGCATACGTAGTGTTTTTGAGATTTTCTCAACTATTGACCACTTTCTTCTCCATTTGTTTCTTGTTTTTCGGACTTTTTCTAAAAGAAAGACTTTCTTTAGATTTTTTGTGAGTTACTAATATTTTATCTCCTTCTTCATATTTTCCTTTTAATAATTCTTCGGACAAAGGATCTTCAATATATCTTTGTATAGCCCTTTTCAAAGGTCTTGCTCCAAAAACAGAATCATAACCCTTTTCCAATAAGAAATTGATAGCACTTTCTTTGACCGATAATGTAAGATTTCTTTCTTCTAATCTACTTTTTAGGTCGCTTAGTTGAATGGATATAATATCTTTAAGTTGATTTTTAGTAAGCGGGTGAAATACAATAACATCGTCTAATCTGTTTATGAACTCTGGTTTGAATGCTTTCTTCACTGCGGACATTACTTCTTGTTTTATGTCTTTGTATTCACTTTCCATCGTGCCTTCTTCTACAAAACCCAAACTTCTCTTAGTTTTGTTGATCTGTTCAGAACCAAGGTTAGAGGTCATAATAATTATTGTGTTTCTAAAGTCAACCGTTCTTCCTTGAGAATCTGTTAATCTTCCTTCATCCATTATTTGTAACAAAATATTGTATACATCTGTATGTGCTTTTTCTATTTCGTCCAGCAAAATTACGGAATAAGGTCTTCTTCTTACAATTTCCGTCAATTGACCGCCTTCATCGTAGCCAACATATCCTGGAGGAGCACCCACAAGCCTTGAGACGCTGAATTTTTCCATGTATTCACTCATATCAATTCTTACTAAATGTGTTTCGTTTCCAAAGAGATAGGCTGCTAAAGTCTTAGCTAGCTCAGTTTTTCCAACACCGGTTGGCCCTAAAAACATGAATACGCCTGTAGGTCTTTGTGGATCTTTTAATCCACTTCGTGCCCTCCTTATAGCCTTTGCAACTGATTTTATAGCTTCATCCTGTCCAACCACTCGTTCGTGTAATACCGCTTCCAAATTTAATAACTTTTCCATCTCTTCGAGACGGAGTTGTCTCAATGGGACACCTGTCCAATTGGATATTATTTCAGCTATATCTTCTTCATTTATTTGAATTATTCTATTTTCAGCTTCAGCTCTCCATTTTGAATATTCCTCTTCGTACTTTTCTTTCATCTTTGTTAGTTTTTCTTCAACGTTTTCTTTAGAATTGGGATCGTTTCTTTTACTTTCAAAATCTACAATCTTTTCAGATTGAATTTTTAATTTATCAGGAAGTGTTAGAGCGCTTAAACGTGCTTTAGCGCCAGCTTCATCTATAACATCTATTGCTTTGTCTGGCAGGTGTCTATCTGTAATATACCTTGCCGAAAGCTGTACAGCTGACTGAATTGCAGAATGTTGATATTTAACTTTATGATGTTCCTCGTATTTGGATTTTATGCCTGACAAGATATTTATAGTCTCTTCAATAGTAGGTTCAGTTACATATATCTTTTGGAAACGTCTTTCAAGAGCGGGATCCTTTTCAATAAATTTTCTGTATTCACTTGCCGTGGTGGAACCAATCACAGTAATTTCTCCGCTTGCTAAGGCTGGTTTTAATACGTTTGCAGCATCCATGGAAGACCCCTCAGCAGCTCCAGCTTCTACAATCATATGTAATTCGTCGATAAAAAGAATAATATCTTCAGTTTTTTGCAATATTTGCATCAATTTTTTCATTCTTTTTTCGAACTCGCCTCGATATTTTGTTCCAGCTACTATTGAGGTAATATCCAAAGAAAAAATAGTTTTATTTTTTAATATCTCTGGCACTCGGCCTTCAACGATTCTTTGTGCCAAGCCTTCAACTATCGCACTTTTACCTACACCTGCCTCACCTATCAAAACAGGATTATTCTTTTTTCTTCTCGCCAATATTTCCATTATACGGTTTATTTCTATTTCTCTTCCTATTATAGGATCCAATTTACGATTCTCAGCTTGTGCGGTTAAATCAGTTCCATATTCTTCAAGTTGCTTAAGTGCATTTTGCTTTTGACGTTTTCTTTCTTCTGACTCTTCGGTTTTAGCAATCTCCATTCGCCCGGTTGATCTACCCTTAATCATCATTTCCGTTAGTTCTTTTCTCATCAAAGTTAGATTTATTCCGGAACGCTTCAATATATGAGAAGCTATTCCTTCTGCTTCTCTACAGATGCCTAAAAGAAGATGTTCGGCGTCTATCTTACCAAACCCCATGAGTTCAGATTCATCATATGCCAACTCTAATATTCTTTTAGCTCTTGGGGTAGGTTGTGGAGATCCTATTATTCCCTGGGTTGAATTCGTACCAACAACATTGGTTATTTCCATCTTTATAGAATTATAGTATAAATTAAATTCTTCAAATACAGTATCTAAATGGCCTCCTCCAACTTTCAACAGTCCCAATAAAATATGTTCTGTTCCAACATAGGGGTGTCCCATCTGTTTTGCTTCATTTTGAGCTTCAATAAAAACTTTTGCAGCTCTTTCTGTAAAATTATCAAACATGTCTACTCTCCTCCTTTACCGTACACCTAAGCAACAAAAACTACCGATAAGTTCGCGTCGCTGTATATAGAAATGTTATTATTTACTGTCCTTTGTATTCTCGTTTCACTATTATTTTACCATGAATATTGTTAAAAACAAAATATGTAAAGATAAATTCTTTGTTATTGGATTTTTTGACAACGATAGGTTATCAAGTTAAAGTACAATTTAATATATTTTTAACTTAAAATCCATTGACAACGTTTTTGTGGTTTGATATAATCAACTTCAGTTGGTAAATAATGAGTTGCCGATGTAGCTCAACTGGCAGAGCGGCTGACTTGTAATCAGCAGGTTGGGGGTTCAAGTCCCTTCATCGGCTCCACTATTTCTTGGATAACCTTATTATGGTGAGGTGCCCGAGTGGCCAAAGGGGGCGGACTGTAAATCCGCTGGCAGATTGCCTTCGAAGGTTCGAATCCTTCCCTCACCACCATTTATATTATTTATTAATTTATCCCGAAAGAGGTGATAACATTGGCTGCTAAATCTCAAATTATAAAGTTTTCTTTGAAATGCACAGAATGTAATAATAGAAACTACTATAAAAAGAAAAATAGGAATTACAAAGAAAAAATCGAATTAAAAAAGTACTGTCCCCATTGTAGAAAACATACTCTTCATGTGGAATCAAAAATTTAATTGTGTATTTTTCATAACTATATGGGAGTGTTTATAAATGTCTAAATTTTGGATTTTTTTGACTTCCGTTTGGCAAGAAGCGAAGAAAATTAATTGGCCTACAAGAAAAGAGTTGCTTAATTCTACTTTGGTTGTGTTAATTGTTATAGCAATCTTTGCTGTTTATCTTTTTGCGGTTGATTTTGGGCTTTTACAGCTATTTTCATGGTTGGTTTATCCGGTTTTCTTGAGAGGAAGCGGGGTACCTACTCAATAATTATTTGATTTGAGACACATAAATTGTTGACAGAGACGTGGTGAGAATAATATAAGATGCGAAAAGAATGGTATGTACTACAAGTTTATTCAGGGATGGAAAATAAAGTTAAAGAAACTCTCGAAGAGAGAATAAAAAATTTAGGGTATGAAAAGTATTTTGGTAAAATAATAATACCCGAAGTTGATGAATTAAATTATAGTAATAAAAGAGTGCAGAAAATCTATATCGAAAAAGAAGCTCAAATATTCGTTAAAAAAGGTAATGATGTAAAGAAGGGAGACATTTTAGCAAGAGAACCAGAAATATTCGCAAAAACAGCTGGAAAGATAGTAGATATAAAAAATTTTCGAAAAATCCTTGTTGAGACAGAAGGGAAAAAATATTCAAAGACTTTTTTGATACCAGAGAGTGCTGGTTTATTAGCGGGATTAAAGGCTGGGAAAAAAGTACGAGCAGATACACCATTTAGTAAGAATCTTGAATATAAGAGTGATGTTGATGGTGAGATTGTCTCTGTTGAAAAAGTTAAAAGAGTAGTCATTGAAAATGAATCGAAAGAAAAGGATATCTATTTATTACCTCGTGAAACCTTTATCCATGAGAGATTTAAGGTTGGAAGTAACGTTCGAATAGGTGATAAACTATGTGAGCCCAAAGAGTATAAGGCGAAGTTTTCTGGAAGAATAGATATTAGAGAGACTCCTTTTCACAAAGAGATAAAAATTATAAAAACAAAAAAGAAGAATTTATTTCCAGGTTATGTTTTTGTTGAAATGATGTATACTAAAGAAACTGAAGAATTAGTTAGCAATTTACCGTACGTATCTACTATTTTAAACATAGGTGGAAAACCTGTAAAATTGAATAAAAATGAGATTAGAGTTGTTCTTAGATTAATGGGTGAGGAAGCTTATCAAAAAAGGCAAGTTAAAGAGATCAGAACCGATTTCGAACTAGGAGAACATGTAAAGATCATAAATGGTCCTTTTGAATATTTTACAGGTAAAATTAAAGATTATGATCTGGAAAAACAAGAAGTACAAGTTGTAGTCACCATGTTTGGACGTGAAACTACAGTAACATTATCTTTAGGAGAAATTGAAAAGATTATTGATTAATAAATAAAATGTGGGAGGGATTTTCCCAATTTACCACAAGGAGGTTACAAGTGTATGGCAAAAAAACTTTTGAGGGTTGTAAAATTGCAATTGGAAGCTGGAAAAGCGACACCTGCTCCACCTGTAGGGCCAGCACTGGGACAATATGGAGTAAATTTGATGGAATTTTGTAAGAAGTTCAATGCAGCAACTGCAGATCAAGCAGGGACATTGTTGCCAGTAGAAATATCTGTTTTTGAAGATAGGTCCTTCACGTTTATAGTAAAAACTCCTCCCGCTTCTTTTTTGATAAAAAAGGCTGTTGGCCTTAAATCTGGCGCTAAGGAACCAGGCAAGGAAGTTGTCGGCAAGATAAAGAGGAAACAACTTCGTGAGATTGCTGAAACCAAGATGCAAGATCTTAACGCTATGGATTTGGATGCAGCAACGAAGATTATTGCTGGTACAGCAAGAAGCATGGGAATAGAAATTGAAGATTAAGAAGGGAGGAGAAGTTTATGCCAAAACATGGAAAAAAGTATAAAGAAGCGATAAAACTTGTTGATAAACAAAAAAATTATGATATCGATGAAGCCTTGGATTTAGTAAAAAAGACTTCTTACACAAAATTCGATGGTACTGTAGAGCTTCATGTGCTTTTGGGAATAGATCCTAAAAAGGGAGATCAAAACGTTAGAGGTACAATTTCATTACCAAAAGGAACGGGTAAAAATGTGAGAGTTTTAGTTTTTGCAGAGGGAGAAAAAGCTGAGCAGGCTAAGCAAGCAGGGGCTGATTTTGTTGGTTCGGATGATTTAATAGAGAGAATAAACAACGAAGGTTGGACTGATTTTGATGTAGCAATAGCTACTCCCGACATAATGAGGAAGATAGGAAGGCTTGGTAAAGTATTAGGTCCAAGAGGTCTTATGCCTTCTCCAAAAGCGGGAACGGTAACCGATGACGTAGCTCAAGCTGTTAAAGAATTTAAAGCTGGTAAAGTGGAAGTTAGAAATGACAGAACGGGAAACATACATGTTCCTATCGGTAAGGTTTCTTTCGACAAAGATGATTTAAAAGAAAACTTAATTTCCGCTTTTGAGCAGTTAATGAAGATGAAACCAGAAAATTCTAAGGGAAAATTTATTAGAAAAGCTGTGATAGCTGCAACGATGGGACCAGGTATCAATATCGATTTAAACTCATTATCTTTAGCAACAGTTGCCTAACTTAAAGGATTTTAATTTAATTAAAAAGTAACAATATATTGCGTGCCAAAGAAAGTAGGTCTTTAATAGGTTAAAGAGGCGAAAACTCGCCTACCGAGGTACGCGGATAAAGGAATAATTATTGTTCCTTGTAGCCGCTGCCTGTTGCGGCTTTTTTATTTAAGGAGGTGTTTTTTTTGTTAACTAAAGAACGCAAAAAGTCTTTAATAGACAACTTTATTGGTTCCTTGGAGTCTTCCCCTATTATTTTATTTATTGATTTTACTGGGATGTCAGTGGCAGAAACTAGCGACTTCAGAATAGAACTGTATAAAAACTTTGGAAAGGACGTAGTTTACACCGTCTATCGAACTTCTTTGTTAAAAACAGCTGTCAAATTAGCTGGTAAGGAATTAGAGGACTTTGAAAAATTTTTTGAAGGTAGTACAGGAGTTATACACGCTGAAGAAGCAGATCCCATTGAAGTGTTAAAAGTAGTAAAGAAATTTTCCGATTCTCATAGTAATAAACCTTTTATTAAAGGTGGAATTTTGGAAGGAAAGATTTTTGATGCAGTCCAAGCAGAAGAGTATGCCAAACTACCGTCAAAACAGGAACTTTACGCTACTATTGTTAGGTCTCTTAATAATCCTATTTCTGGTTTGGTAAACGCTTTAACTGATAATTTAAGAAAACTAGTGTATGTGTTTAACGCTATTAAGGAGAAAAAATAAGTTTGGAGGTGTAGGAAAATGACAAAAGAGGAACTTATCAACGAAATTAAAAATATGACCGTGGGAGAACTGGCTGAATTAGTAAAAGCGCTCGAGGATGAATTTGGAGTTTCTGCAGCAGCTCCCGTAATGGCGGCAGTACCAGGCGCAGCAGGCGCTTCACCAGCACAGCAAGAAGAGGAAAAAACGGATTTTGATGTTGTCTTAAAAAGTTTTGGAGACAAAAAGATCGGTGTAATAAAAGTAGTAAGAGAAATCACAAATTTAGGATTAAAAGAAGCTAAAGATCTCGTAGAAAAAGCCGGAACTCCAGACGCAGTTATAAAAGAAGCTGTTCCAAAGGAAGAAGCCGAAGAAATTAAGAAAAAGCTTGAAGAAGCAGGAGCCGAAGTAGAATTAAAATAAGTCGAATTTGAAATTAAGTTGAAGCCTTTTTTTAACCTTTTCTTCATGCAAAAAAGTTATAATTGAATTCGCATTGGACATTTTGTCTAATGCGATTTTTTGCTTATTTTTAACCAATATTATTTTGACTAAATGCCGAGGTGGTTCCTATGAATACGGTCACGCGAGAAGTGGGGAAAAGAGAAAGAAAGTTTTTTGGGAAAGTTCCAGAAAAATTTGAAATATATGAGGATTTAGTGAAAATTCAAAAAGATTCTTTTAGGGATTTCTTAAATAACAAGGTTATGGAAAGCATAAAAAGATATATGCCCATAAAGATACCTGTTAAAACAAGTGGCAAGAAAAACAAAGAGTTTTTGATTGATTTTGTAGATATAAAGTTTGAAGACCCTTCTTTTAGCGAGAGTGAATGTAGAGACAAAGGCTTAACGTACGCAGGTAAAGCTTATTTAAAAGTTAGAATAACGGATTCAGCAACAGGTGAAATGATCGAAAAAGATGATATATTTTTGTGTAACATACCTTATATGACTGATAGAGGTATATTTATTGTCAATGGGGCAGAAAGGGTAATAGTTAACCAACTCGTTAGATCTCCTGGAGTGTATTTCATAAAAGAAGAAGAGACAGATACTTCCAAAGAAATGTTTATAGCACACTTTTTACCGATAAAAGGTGCTTGGTTGGAGATACTTTACAATCCTAATCCAGGTAAAGAGGTTCTTCAAGTTAGAATAGACAGAAAAAGAAAATTCAATTTTTTTCTTTTTTTAAGGGCATTGGGATACGAAAATGATTTGGATATATTACGATTATTTCCAAAAGAAATTGATTTAGAAGATGAAGTTGAACTGTCAAATTATAGTAATTGTACTGTATTGTCGGATTTATCGTTTAAAGAATTAGATAATATGGATCCCCCAAGAAGAACAGTATACGGCATGAAGCTTCATGAAGTATTGGAATTGTTGAAAAAATATGAAATTAAAACTGTAACAGTGGCACATTTAGTTGCAGAAATAACGTTAGAAAAGATGAAAAAAAGATACGAAAAAGAAGAAAGTTTAACTTCTATGGAAGCTTACAAAGAAATTTTTTCAAAATTAAAACCTACAGAAATTCCTAGAGCTCAAAAGGCTAAAGATGAAATAGAAGATATGTACTTCAATCCTGAAAAATTCGATTTTTCTCAGATTGGAAGACAGAAAATTCAGGTGAAATTGAGAAAGGCTTATATTGATTATCTACGAGAGGTTGAAAAAAAGGACATTTCTGAAGATATGGAAGATAAAATAAAATATCCAGTTAAAACCTTTGCGGTTGATAAGTTAGACATCATCTTATCCGCAAGGTATTTACTGAATGTTAAAGAAAATACTGAAGGGCTTGATACAAGAGACCATCTGGGCAACAAGAGAGTGAGATCAGTTGGAGAACTTATGCAAATTGAATTTGAAAGAGCTTTTTCTAAAATGATTCAGCATGCTCCAGAAAAAGTTGCAGGCGTTCAATCGATTAACAAAATAAGTCCTCAAACCCTGATAAATTCAAGGGCAATAATGACTGCTTTTCATCAATTTTTTGCATCTAGTCAATTATCACAATTCTTAGATCAAGTTAATCCTTTAGCTGAGCTAACCCATAAGAGAAGGTTATCGGCAATAGGTCCTGGAGGTTTGAAAAGAGAACATGCGAAATTTGAGGTCAGGGACGTTCACCATTCTCATTATGGAAGGATGTGCCCCATAGAGACTCCTGAAGGCGCGAATATTGGATTAATTACTTCTATGGCAATTCTAGCTAAAGTTGATGAATTTGGCTTTTTGAAAACTCCTTATTATAAAGTAAAACATGCAAAAGTTGATTTAAACAATATAGTATATTTGACTGCCGATGAAGAAGAACTTTATAAAATTGCCCCTGCTTCCGCAGAAATTGGGGAAGATGGTTCTTTCATAGAAGAGTATGTCGAAGCTAGATATTTAGGAAAGGTGAGTTTATTTCACAAAGATGAGATTGAATATATATCGGTCACGCCAAAACAGATAGCCTCTGTATCAGCTGCTCTTATTCCATTTTTAGAGCATGATGATGCAAACAGAGCTTTAATGGGGTCAAATATGCAAAGGCAGGCCGTTCCTCTTCTTAGGCCTCAAGCTCCTTATGTAGGTACAGGAGTAGAATGGCTAGCGGCAAGAGACTCGGGTTATTTGATTATGGCAAATCATAAAGGTATGGTTGATTATGTAGATGGAAGAAAGATTGTAATTATTAGATTGGATGAAGAGAATAATATCCTAAAAGATGCCAATGGTGAACCCTTAAAAGATGAATACACTTTATTAAAATATGTTAGATCTAATCAAGATATGTGTATAAACCAGGTTCCTATTGTTAACGTTGGAGATATTGTAGAAAAAGGGGAACCCATAGCGGATGGTCCATCCATGGACATGGGAGAGTTGGCTCTTGGGCGTAATGTTTTCATTGGATTTCTTCCATGGGAAGGATACAATTTTGAAGACGCCATGGTGGTTAGTCAAGAATTGTTAGAAAATGATACTTTTACATCGATACATATAGAAGTTTTTGAAACAAAAGCTATGGATACTCAGTTAGGTCCAGAAGAAATAACTTCAGATATTCCAAATGTTAAAAAAGAACTTTTAAGAAATTTGGATGAAGAGGGAATAGTTAAAATTGGTTCTTACGTATCTTCTGGAGATATCCTAGTAGGAAAAGTAACTCCGAGAGGGGAATCAGATACCACTCCCGAAGAAAAGCTCATTAAATCGGTGTTTGGGGATAAGGGTAGAGACATTAAAGATACATCTTTAACGGTTCCTCACGGAATAGAAGGAAGGGTCATAGACGTTCAAATTTTCGATCGTAAGGATATTCCTTCTTTGGAAATTGGTGTAAATAAATACGTCAAAGTTTTCGTAGCAACAAAAAAGACACTACAAGTTGGAGATAAATTAGCAGGTAGACATGGGAACAAAGGAGTAATTTCGACCATTTTGAATAAAGAAGACATGCCATTTCTACCAGATGGAACACCTTTACAAATGTTACTTTCACCTTTAGGAGTTCCTTCAAGGATGAATATTGGACAAGTTTTGGAACTTCACTTAGGATGGCTTTCGATGTTAACAAACGACTATTATGCTACACCAATTTTTGATGGAGCAACTGAATCTGAAATCATGGATGAGTTATCTAAAGTAAGAAAAGAACACGATTTATATTTAGGCGATGATACTGATCATCCTAACGGGAAAATTGTTCTTAGAGATGGTCGAACAGGTGAGCCTTTCGATTTTCCAGTCTCGGTAGGTTCCATGTATATGTTGAAATTATCCCATATAGCAAAAGATAAAATCCATGCAAGATCAACCGGTCCATACTCTTTAATTCATCAACAACCATTAGGTGGTAAAGCTCATTTTGGTGGACAAAGATTTGGAGAAATGGAGGTATGGGCTCTTGAGGCTCATGGAGCTGCTCATACCCTCAACGAAATGTTAACCTATAAATCCGATGATATTAAAGGTAGAAATGAAGTTTACAAAGCGATATTAAAAGGGGAAAATCTTCCCGAACCAGGGATTCCTGAAAGTTTTAAAGTTTTAACAAAAGAATTACAAGGACTAATGTTAGATATAAAGCTTTACGATGAAGATGGAAACGAATTAGACGTCGATAGACTCTAATTAATAAAATGAATCTAAGTTTCAACGTTGACGGAGAGTAAAATAAAAATTTACCCTCAAGGAGGGATTTCAATTGGCAAATGTTTCTTCCTTTCAAAGAAAGATTGCTAAAATAAAAATAGGTATAGCTTCTCCCCAAAGTATATTGGAAGCATCGAATGGTGAAGTTAAAAAACCCGAAACTTTAAATCACAGAACAGGGAAACCTGAAAAAGACGGTTTATTCTGCGAAAAAATATTTGGTCCTGTAAAAGATTATGAATGTGCTTGTGGCAAATATAAGGGGAAAAAGTATGAAGGAACAGTATGTGAAAGATGTGGCGTAAAGGTTGAATCCAAAGAAGCTCGGAGAAGAAAGATAGGTCATATAGAATTGGCCACACCTATTTCTCACATTTGGTATTTAAAGTCTTCTCCATCTATTCTTTCTATCTTACTAAACATTGGTGTGAAAGATTTAGAAAATATCATTTACTATGGGTCAAAAAGAGTTATTGAAAGAGCTTATTTAACCCTTCCCGGCCCTGAAAATGAAAATTTGGGATATTTACCTGGGGAAATATTGTATCAAAGAGAGTATGAAATATACGCTGAATATTTAGATTTAAGGGTAGAACCAGCAGTAAAAATAGTATCAGTTAAAGGTATGCCCATAGCCGATATAAGTGGGAAGGTAGAAATAAAATCTGAATTAACACAAACCGAAAGAGAATTGAACTGGATAATAATCAGAGATGATACGGGAGTTGAAAGAAAATATCCTGTCTTTGAAGGTTCATCAATAATGGTGGAGAATGGACAAGAAGTTGAGAAAGGAACGCCTTTAGCAGATAGATTTTTGTTCGAAGAAGATTATCTTACTCAGCAGGAATATTCTTTATTCTTAGAATATTATCCTGGTTCCATAGAAGTCGAAAGAGATATTGAGCGGGATACACCAATTGTGGTTATCACAGACATAGATAAAAGATTTGCAAAGAGAATAGGGAAAAAAATAGGAGATATCTTACTGGAAGATGAAGCAAGAGCCTATGAAGAAGTAATGAAGATACTAAACTCAAAGATTAAAGAAGAAAGAGAAAGCGTAATTGACAAAGAATTGGTATCGGAAATTGAGTTTCCTGAAAAGAAATTTGAAAAAGGTACAAAGATTACCCAAGATGTATTAAACGAGCTTCAAGAATTTGGGGTAAAAGATTTAGTTGCAAAGGAAGAAGACGGGACAGAAAAGATATTTCAAATAAATAGATATGAAAAATTCGAAAATGGTTATGGTGCTGAAGCCATTCAAAAACTGTTGAAAAGGATTGATCTTGAAGTATTAAAAGCACGATTAGAATCCGAATTAGAAAAATTGGATAGAAAAAGTCAAAAGAGTGTAAAAATATTAAGAAGACTGAAACTAGTTAAGGATTTTATCAAATCTGGTAATCAACCTGAATGGCTAATTTCAAATATCATACCCGTTATACCACCCGATCTGAGACCTTTGATACAAATTGAGGGTGGAAGGTTTGCTGCAACAGATTTAAACGACTTATATAGAAAGGTAATAAATAGAAACAACCGTTTAAGAAAGTTGTTAGAAATGGAAGCACCGGAAATTATCGTAAGAAACGAAAAAAGGATACTTCAACAAGCTGTAGATTCACTTTTCTACAATGGTCGTGTTGGTAAACCAATGACCGATAGAAATAGAAGACCATTGAGATCACTCACAGATTTATTAAAAGGTAAAAAAGGTAGATTTAGAAGGAATCTTTTAGGTAAAAGGGTTGATTACTCTGGTAGAGCTGTAATCGCTGTTGGACCTGATCTTAAGATTCATGAATGTGGATTACCAAAAAAAATGGCCTTAGAACTATTTAAACCTTTCGTTCTTGCAGAGCTGTTAAGAGATTCAAACGTGGCAAGTAAAAGCGCCAGAAAATTCAAAAAAACTATAATAGAAAAGGAAATGCCTGAGGCTTGGGAAGTTTTGGAAGAGGTTATAAAAGGGCATCCTGTTCTCTTAAATAGGGCGCCTACCCTGCACAGGGTATCTATTCAAGCTTTCATTCCAAAACTAATAGAAGGAAACGCAATAAGGTTGCATCCGTTGGTTTGTCCGCCGTTTAATGCTGATTTTGACGGTGATCAAATGGCTATACATATTCCCCTTTCCAATATAGCCCAAGCAGAGTCAAAATTTCTAATGTTATCAAGATATAATATTATCTCGCCTGCGAACGGCAAACCATTGTCTATGCCAGGAAAAGATATAATTGCTGGTGCATATTATTTAACCATGCATGAAGATGAGAAGTTCGAAAATCTAAAGGTACCTACCAAAGTTTCTGAATTGGGAGAGAATGGATATGTAAGACACATATTCTCTGAAGATTTAGAAGCTACATACGCTTACGAATACTTAAAAATAGTGGATTCAGATATATATCTTCAAGATGGGGAATTGATATGGAAAAAGTCTAATTTACCCCTTCATGAACCAGTTGCATTTAGATATAAAGATGGTAGTATTCTTAAAACGACTATCGGAAAAATAATTTTTAACAAAGAAGTGCCTGAAGACCTAAGAAATTACGCACAAAAGATGGACAAAAAGAATCTAAAAGAGCTGATATTTAACACTTTTGAAAAACATGGAATAGATAGAACCGCGGATCTTTTAGATAGTATTAAAGATTTTGGTTTTCATTATTCAACATTATCCGGGTTAACTATTTCTATACGTGATGTATTAGTTTCCCCAAAGAGGGAAGAATTAATAGAAGAATCTAAGGAAGAAGTTCTCAAAATCGAATCACTCTATGAAGAAGGTTATTTGACGGATAATGAAAGATACAAAGAAATCATTAAGATTTGGGAAAACGCCACCGCCAAAGTTACAGTAGAAACAGCGAATACATATCGAAAACACACATTCAATCCAATTTGGATGATGATCGAATCTGGAGCTAGAGGTAATATAGATCAATTGAAACAATTAGCCGGTATGAGAGGATTAATGGCTGATCCATCGGGTAAAATAATCGAAGTTCCTATCACTTCAAACTTTAAGAATGGATTATCAGAATTAGAATTTTTCACCTCAACACATGGTTCGAGAAAAGGGTCAGCTGATACAGCTTTAAGAACATCGACAGCTGGATACTTAACCAGAAGGCTCGTAGATGTTGCACAAAGCATAACAATCACAGAAGATGATTGTGGAACAGACAAAGGTATTGAGGCAAGAGAACTTTGGGCTGACGATTCAAAAATTGAAAACCTATCAGACTTCTTATTTGGTAGAGTTTTAGCTAAAGATGTTTTGGATCCGGAAACAAAGGAAGTAATTTATAATCCCGAAGCAGATAAAAAATATGAAAAAGGAATAATCTTAAAAGAAAAAGATGCACAATTCTTGGCAAATTATGTAAAAGAGATTCCTGTATCGAAGGAAAAAACGATAAAAATTGAAGATATGCCAAAAGATTCATACTTAGAATCATTAGAAGACGTACAAGTAGAAGGTAAGGTATTAATCAAAAAAGGTGAAGAAATCACAGAAGAAGCCATAGAAGAAGCATTCTTACACGGGATACAAACTTTGAATGTTAAAGAATATAATGCAGTAGATTATGTTTACTCCGGAGAAGATCTTAAAGTTGAAATTGATGGAAAGACTGTGACTTTGCTTAAATATCAAGAAAGAATAGACTTAAAGGTTTCCAAAGTCCTCGAAAAACACGGAATAAAAACGGTTACTGTTAGACCATCTATTTTCATTAGATCACCTCTTACTTGTGAGTCTGAAAATGGTCTTTGTGCAAAATGTTATGGAATGGACCTTTCGAACTACAAATTAGTCAACATAGGGGAAGCTGTAGGGATAATTGCTGCACAATCTATAGGTGAACCAGGAACGCAATTAACCATGAGGACCTTCCATACGGGAGGTATAGCTACCACTTCGGATATAACCCAAGGTCTACCCAGAGCCGAAGAATTGTTTGAAGCAAGAAAAAAGACAAAAGGGCCTGAAGGGGAGTTCTCGAAGATAAAAGGTATAGTAAGAGCTATCGAGCGAGATACTGAAAACAAAAGAGGAAGAAGATTAAAGATAATAATAGAAAATTCAGATGGTGAATTGGAAAGTTATGAAGCTGACTATAGAACAAAAGCTGTTGTAGAAGAAGGAGATAAAGTATTACCGGGTCAAAGGTTAACAACGGGAAATATAAAACCTAGAAAAATACTCAAAGAATTAGGAGTAAGCGCTTTGGCAAATTATTTGCTGAGTGAAATAAAGAAAATATATGCTGAACAAGGTGTGGACATTCATGATAAACACTTTGAAATAATAATTAGACAGATGATCAACAAAGTAGAGATTATAGACGGTGGAGATACAGACTTCATGCCGGGAGATTTGGTAAGTTATGGTAAAGTGCAGAAAATTAACGAGGAAATATTGGAAGAAAACTCCTATATAACAGAAAACAGAGAATTAGTTGTTGGTAAAAAGTTGGCAAAGAGGGTTATAATTCCTACCGAGGATGAAGAAGAGGAAGAAGATAAGATCTTTGAACAAGGAACAGAGATCACCCAAGAAATTTTAAATCAAATTATCGAAACAAACATTAAAGAGATTGAAGTCTACGAAGAATATAAAGAGATCACAACTGAAGATGGGAAAACTCATCTAGTAGGTACATCCAAAAAATATCTTATAAATCCTAAAGATACGATAAAATTCGAACGTAGGTTGTTAAGAATCACAAAGGCTTCTTTAGAAAGGGAAGGATGGCTTTCAGCTGCTTCATTCCAGCAAACTGTACAAATACTAACAGAGGCAGCTATAGAAGGTAAAGTAGATAGGTTGAAAGGATTAAAAGAAAACGTCATAGTAGGCCAACCTATCCCAGCAGGAACGGGTTTGAAGTTGTACGCGGAACAAAATTACGAAGTTGTTCAACCTGAAAAAGAAGCTGAAGCTACACAAGAAAAATCTGTTGGGTAAAAAGATAAAAATAGACTAAATAAAATAACCGGTACTGTTTTTAAAAACAGTACCGGTTATTGTTTTATCTATTGGTTAGAAAAAGCATTTTGTATGTACATTCCTTGTGCGTTCAATTGTTGGATAGCTTGCTCCATAGCCGAGAACTGTGCATAATATTGTGCTTCTTTTCTTTGAAGCCTATCTAATAGGTTGGTCATTTCATCCGCTAGCCGTCGCATCTCGTTACCTATGGTGCCGTTTGTTCCGGCAATTTGATCTATATAGCCATTGAACTTAGTTACTTCATACAGATAATTCTGCACGGATTGAGCATATCCATATTCTTTATTAGTTGTATCGTTTGTTGCGAACAACTTCCAAACATCTTCGGAATTAGTATTCAAAGCCTCTCTAAGTTTATCTTCATCGACGCTCAATAAGCCTTTCATTGTATTTTCATAACCAGCACCTAAATCTCCTGAGGTTATTCCAATATCAAAAAGAGTATTATATTGGGAACCAGATTGTTCTATATCTACAGGTGAGTAAACCATATTTCTTAAATTATAAAATATTTTCTCTAGGTTATTATCTCCTTTTAACATCCCTTTCATATAATCTTCTTCTGTCATCTCTTCTGTAGGTTTATCGGTAACTTGGTCTTCATGTAATAGGTCATACACATAAGTAATCGTTTCATTGTACTTATCAACAAATTCTTTTATATTTTCAACACTCTTATCTATATCTTGTTCAATAGAAACTTTCACATAACTACTAGAGGTTGATTTTAAATCGATTGTAGTACCGAAAACGTTCAAAGTGTTTTCTGTTAAGTCGCGATAAGTGGTGATAGATGTACTTCCATCAAAAGACAATTCAACCTGTCCCAAACTCCCTAAGGTCCTAACGGTATTATCATCGCCCGATTCGGGTGTTCCATTTAATTTAAGTTCTGAAATTAAATTTTCACCGTTAGAACCTGCGTCAGCAATTACGCTAATATCAACGTTCCTATTTTCTTCGTTGACAATGAAAAATTTGCCGTTTGCATCATCAAATTTTGCTTCTACTCCCAAGGTTGAAGCGTTTATTTTGTCTATGAGGTTTTGAATTGTTTCACTGTCTGAAACGGTTATAGTATCAGAATCTTCTCCTTTTTTGATGGTAAAAGTTGAATCACCTGTTGCACTTATAACCTCTCCTATTGTTGAACTTTTTGTAATTGTTGAATCAATGTTCTCACCTACAAGAACAGTAGGAGAAGCCAACGAATTAACTTTCAAGTAAAAAGTTGAATTATCAGCATCTGCAGAAGCAGTAGCGGTTAATACACTTTCGTCAGAAGAAGTGGCACTTTTTGGAATCAAAGTACTCTTCAATTTGAAAGTGATCAGATAATCATAAAAATCCTCCAATTTATTGTCTACTTCCATCCAAAGTTTTTGTTTGTAGGTAAGAGTATCAAATTTTTCTTGAGCTCTATTTAAAGGTTGTTGCTCAACTTCCATTAATTTTTGGACCATTGCTTGTGTGTCCATTCCCGAAACGGCGCCGGTTAATTGAAAAGTACCAATATAAGGATTACTAGCCATTGTTTTCACTTCCTTTGTATTCTTTCCTACCTATTCATTATCGACTTATCTTAAGAAAACTTTAACTATTAAATTCAGTCATACTATTGATTCATTTAATTAGTTCTTTATTGAGGTTATTGTATCCTAAAGGTGTTTTAAATTTTTTGTGATATTATTTAATTAAGAAGTTTAGTAATAAAGGTTACGATATAAAAAGAGTTGAAGCGTGTGAAAGGATGATACACATGATGATAATCAAAGGGCAATTTAACGAGGCAAAGATTTTTACAAATGAGTTGGAAGAAGAAGCGATAAGACAAATTAAAGAACTGTGCGACCAAGAGTTCGTTAAAGGACTTAAGATTAGGATAATGCCTGATGCACATACGGGGGTAGGATGTGTAATTGGAACAACGATGACCATAAAAGACAAAATAGTTCCTAATTTAGTTGGAGTCGACATAGGCTGTGGAGTAGAAGTAGTTAAAATTGAGGAAAAACAGATAAACTTTGAAAAACTTGATGAAGTAATAAGGAAAGAAATCCCATCTGGTTTCAAT
This sequence comes from Petrotoga sp. DB-2, assembly GCF_054051725.1. NCBI lineage: Bacteria > Thermotogati > Thermotogota > Thermotogae > Petrotogales > Petrotogaceae > Petrotoga > Petrotoga sp. DB-2. The sequence goes on from NZ_JBSVZD010000005.1 coordinate 79,974, forward strand.
ATTCGTAAAAAGCCTCACCCATACGTCGAAAAAAGTCAGATATTAGAATTAAAATGTAGAGAATTCATAGATTTAGAACGAGCGATACTGAGCATAGGTACCTTAGGCGGAGGAAATCATTTCATTGAGGTAGACAGAGATGAATCAAATAATTTGTATATTGTTGTACATTCTGGAAGTAGGTATTTAGGGAAACAGGTTGCTGAATACTATCAGAATTTGGCTTATTCTATGTTAACGGGTCAACCACTCTCAAAGAGAAAGAAGAAGAAAAATAGATCAATCAAAAATATAGACATCCCTAAACACTTAGCGTATTTGGAAAAGGAAGAGTTTAACGATTACCTTTGGGATATGAAGATAACACAAAATTATGCATTACTCAACAGAAAAGCTATAACTGATATAATCATTCAACAAATGCAATTGAACGTTAGTGAAAGGTTCACTACCATCCATAACTATATAGACCTGGAAAAGATGATCTTGAGAAAAGGTGCCGTTTCTGCCAAACTTGGTGAAAAATTAATAATCCCTATAAATATGAAAGATGGTAGTTTGATATGTGTTGGTAAAGGCAATCCTGATTGGAACTTCTCAGCTCCACATGGTGCGGGAAGGGTAATGAGTAGGAAACAAGCTAAGAAAAGAATAACAATTGAAGAGTACAAAAAAGCGATGAATGGCATTTATTCTACTTCTGTTAATGCTCAAACGATAGATGAAGCCCCAATGGTGTATAAGTCTCTAAAAGAAATAGAAGAAAACATACAAGATACCGTAGAAATTATAAAAAGAATAACTCCTTTATATAATTTTAAAGCGCCTTAACGTCAAATCTATGCTATAATAGCTAAGGGCAGCAAAAAAATATATAATAAACGGAGGTAAAAGATGACCATTCTAAGTGGAATGAGAGCTACAGGTAAATTACATATTGGAAACTTTGTAACTTTAGAAAATTGGGTAGAGATTCAAAATAAATCAGACAAAAATTTTTTCTTCGTCGCCGATTGGCATGCTTTGACCTCTCATTATGACACACCTGAGATAATACAACCCTCTACTTTTGATATAATAAGGCATTATGTGGCGGTAGGGTTGGATCCTAAAAAAAGTGTTTTATTTGTTCAATCAGCCATAAAAGAACATGCGGAACTTTATTTAATTTTTAGTATGATAGCGTCTGTTTCACGATTAGAAAGAATACCAACCTATAAAGAACAAATAAGTAACATATCCACTAAGGATTTAACTAACTTAGGATTTTTAGGGTATCCTGTTTTACAAGCTGCAGATATTTTGATATATAAAGGGGATAGAGTACCGGTTGGGGAAGATCAAATCTACCATCTAGAATTTACGCGAGAAATCGCAAGAAAGTTTAATTTGAAGTACAAAGAAATATTTCCTGAACCACAACCGATCATTTCCAAAGTGCCGAAACTACCCGGCACAGATGGAAGGAAGATGTCTAAGAGCTATGGGAACGTTATAAACATAGAAACTAACGAGAAAGAGTTGAAAGAGAAAATTCTACCCATGATGACCGATCCGGCAAGGATAAGAAGAACAGATCCTGGAAATCCTGAAAAATGCCCCGTCTGGGATTACCATAAGGCATTCACTAAATCCCAAGATGAAAAAGATTGGGTATGGAATGGTTGCACCACAGCTGGGATCGGGTGTGTTGACTGTAAAAAGTTGTTGATCAAAAACATGAAAGAAAGACTTGAACCAGTTTGGGATAAATTAGCTTCTACTTCTGTGGAAGATGCAATAGAAATAGCGGAAGATGGGAACGAAAAGGCAAGAAAGGTTGCCAGCCAAACTATGCAAGAGGTTAGAGAGGCTTTACATTTAAGGTGGTAAGGAGGCTCTCATAATTAACTTTAACTATGTTGATATAAAATTAGACATATTTTCTGGTCCTTTTTTTAAACTTGTTGAATTAATAAAAGAGAAAAAGATTCCTGTTAGGAAAGTATCTGTCAGTTACATCTCAGATATATTCGTAGATTACGTCAACGATAATTTTGACGACTTAAACTCCATAGCAGAATTTTTAGAATTGGCGGCTTATTTGACATTTTTGAAATCAAAAGAGCTACTTCCTAATTCCAATAAAGATAAAGAATTTAGAAAACATAGAGAGGTCATATACGAAACTATTGAAAATTATGACGTTATCAAAAAAGCTCAAGAGGTTATAAAAAAGGATTTTGGTGAAGATAAGAAAAAGCCTGTTGGAATTAAGAATAAGCCATCAATAGAAAAAGAGATCGTTGAAAATCAGCTAGTAAAGTTTTTCGATGATTACATCACCAAACAAAAAAAGCTAGAGATTATCAGAGATAGTTATCGTATAGAAGATGCAATAGAGATGCTCGAAAAAAAAGATGAATTTAATATTCTAGATCTTTACGAATATGCCCAACATAAAAAGATGAATTTTTTAGTAATGTTTTTAGCTTCCCTAATTTTGGTAAACCGTGGTTTTTTTAAATATGAAAAAGGTCTCTTTATTAAACTTAGCTCACAAAATGTTGGAAGTGATTTGAATGGCTAAAGACAAAATAGATGTAGAAATTCGAATGATAGAGGCATTAATATTCTCAAAGCCCAACGGTATATCTTTCAAAGAGATCTCCAAACGTTTAAAGATAAAAGAAGAAGAATTGAGGCATTATATAGAAGAAATAGAATTACATTATATCGGTGACCAACACGGGGTCGAATTGATAAGAAACGGGAACAAATACAGATTTGAAATAAAGCCAGAAATAAAATCTATGATCTTCCCAAACCCTCGAAAATTTGAATTAACCCAAACTCAATTTGAAGTATTAGCGATACTATTTATGAATGGAGATAGCAGGGTTGTTGAAATGGAAAAAATAAGAGGCAAAAATAGTTACTATCAGCTAAAAAAATTAATGGAATACGATCTAGTTAAAAAAAGTAAAAAGAAAAACCATACATACTACCATCTTACCGAAAAATTTTACGAATTCTTACCGGATAAAACGTTGAAAAAGTTGGAGGAAATGAAAAAGAATGAAGTTACAAAAGGCTCTTCAAATAATATCTCTGAGTAGAAGACATTCCTCGGAGCACATATTAACTAAAGGCGTGAAAGTCAACGGTAAATTGGTTAAAGAACCGTGGTATGAATTAAAAAAAAATGATTGCATAGAATTTAACAATAAAAAATATTATCTTTCCGAGCTACAAAAGAAAGCTGAAAACAAGGTTTATTACCTTTTAAACAAACCCAAAGGAGTCTTGTGTACCTTCAAAGACCAGTACGGGAGAAAGACAATAAATGATTTGCTGAAAGGAAAGATTGAAGAAAGAGTTTTTTATGTAGGCAGGCTTGACTACGATTCAAGCGGTCTTTTGCTTCTGACAAACGATGGTGACTTAGCCAATTATTTGTTAAGACCTGAAAATAAGGTCACTAAAGTTTATGAAGTATTGGTGAAAGGTACGCCTTCAAAAAAGGAATTGCGGACTTTGGAAGAAGGTATCACACTTGAAACCGGATATAAAACGATGAAATCCAAGGTGAAAATTTTGAAAAAAGATAAAGATCAAGCACTTTTACAAATCAGTTTAAACGAAGGAAAAAAAAGGCAGATAAAACTCATGATAAAGGCTTTAGGTTATAAAGTTATAGAATTGAAAAGAATCAAATTTGGTCCATGGAGTATAGAAGAAGTCCCTGAGCCTGGAGATATAAAATACTTGGGTGGTAGAGAAGAGGTAAGAAATAGACTTTTATCGAACTTTTCATAGGCAATATAAATGGGGGAATAGAACAATGAGGACGCTAACGCGTCCTCATTGGATGGGCCGAAATATCAATCATGATGTTTCGGGGGGATGGGTATTTTTATTATAGCCAATTATTATTAAGGCTCGTATTCAAAAAAATTAAATTATTTTGCATTTTCTTGTTATTTGGAATGAAAGGGATGTATTATCAATTTAATTTTAAAAGTTTTAAAAAGAATCTAATTTGAGAAAATATGGTATAATCTGATGTTTTAAATAAATTAGAGATTTTTAGGTTTTCAAAAAATATAGAAGCTTTCTGGTTGGCTGTAAGATGAAAGACTGCTAAAACAGGTTTCAAAGTTTCTAAAGGTAGCGAAAAAAATAAATTTGGGGGTGAGAAAAATGAAAAGGTTTTATTATGTATTTTTGTTGTTAGCTGTAAGCATGTTTCTGTTCACGTCTTGTGCACTTGAAGAGATCGAGTTAAAAATGGATCCAGATATTCAAGCTATTGCAAAAGAAAGTATTACAATGTCCGATTTAGTGAATGCAGAAGATATTGAAAGTAGTTTAGAAGATAGTTTTGGTGAAGATGCCACTGTCACACAAAAGTCTGATAATCCCCTGACTTATGGGGTAGATTTGGAAATATTCGACGGAGCAGAAATTTTGGATAAACTTGGTGTTGCTGATTTTAGTTCGGTTCTTACACCTGAATGCACTCTTGTAACTTCTCCAGAACCGTTAGCTTCTTTTTCAGAAAGTGATCTGGGGATCTTAGAGGATATTGAATTAGACTCTCTTCCAGCCACTCTTGTAGTAACAAATGCAACAGGGGTAACGGTTGACACCACATTGACTTCAGGAGGTAGCCCAGTAAATCTTAAATCAGGAGATAAAACTGATTTGGCAGATTTTTTTAATGTTGAAAATGATTTGATGTTGGAATCTATGTCAATAACTTTTGATCCAGGATTTTCGGCGGATGCGTCTACTACTATAACCCTCTTGGTGGATTTTCCTTTTAAATTCACAATAACCGATGACGTAGAATTGTATTCAAATGAAGATGAAGTAGGGGATGAGGATATCTTTGGTAGAGATGAAGAGTCTGCTGATGATTGGAACAATATACTCGATGGGATAGAATCATTAGTACTTCACATGAATTACGACAACACGACAGGATTACCCTTAAAGATGGAAGTTCAAGGGTGGGATGTTGAAAACGACGGACCTACTGCCTCAGGAGCTGTTACGAAGGAAATATCAGTCGGTGAAGATAAAACTGTTGAATTTAATTTAACAGGCCTTATCGAAGATATGAAAGATACGGTTCCTTTTAATTTGATGTTCACCGTAATACTGCCAAAACCGGAAACGGGAACGGAAACTTATTCATTGAATATGAATGGTAATTTAGATCTTAGCCTTTGGTTGGATCTTGATACAGACATAACAATACCAATATCGAATCCTTTAAGGGCACAATAAGGAGGGGATGACTATGAAAAAATTGTTTATTATATTGCTAATAGTTTCTTCGTTTTCTATGATCGTTTTTTCAGAAGGATTGAGATCTTTTGATAGTAGTTTGAATCCCGTTTTGTTAGAGTCGATAGGCAAAAGAAATTATTTTGAAATTGAGCTTTCTCCCGATATTATGATTTATCAAAACGCTTACAAAGTAGCAGAGCTTTTACCCATATTGACCGCTACAAAGTTCACCATTGATTTCGACAATTTATATACCTATTTAGATGGAGAAGCTTTATCTTTTATAACAAAAGATAACGTTGAAGGACACTTTGTAGTAAATATCTTTGATCTGGGTTTTGGGGTTGTACTCAATGGTGATATAAAAAGTGATTTAACGGTACCAAACGATTTGATAATGCTTATTGCTGAAGGTAACGAAATAGATGAGACCTACAAAGATACGATGTCATTTAACTTGAATACATCTTTTAAAGCAGGTGCGTACGCTTCTTATAATTTTGATGGTATGTCGGTTGGATTAGTTTACAACTTGTTCTTGCCCATAGTCTATACCGAGGAATCAAATATTGAATACGAATTTTCCACGGATACAGATGAAGGAACAACAACGGCCCAGTTGAACATGAATGTTGACTTGTACTCTCCATTTGATAGTGATGAGCTTGAAAATATATCCATTAACTCCGTAACAGATAAATTTTTAACCGATGCAGGACATTCCATAGATGCAGGTGTAACCTTTGGTGAGATTAAAAATCCTGTTGTGGGAATCGCAGTAAAAAACATACCTGTTAAACCTGCAAAGGTGTCTTACAAGATTCCCTATCAAGAAACGATTAGTATTTTTGGTGAAGATTCCAGTAGTTCAACACCTATGGAAGTTCAAGATGTAAATGAAGAATATGCTTATCCAATGAGTGTTACCGGATTCTTTAGGATACCAGTAGTCTTCCTCGATATCATTCCATACGGGGAGTTCTATGTGGAAGATCAGGAAATTGACTGGGGTGTGCAAGCTAAAACTTCTCTTTTCAATTTTATCCCGTTGACAGTTGGTATTGAAAAATATTATGGTTACTGGAACACATTTTTAGGTTTTGGAATAGATAGCAGAATTATTGAAAGTAGAACGGAGTTATCTCTTACGGCAAAGGATCTTGAAAAAATTTTCGATTTGAACGGGTTTACTTTCAAATCAAGTTTTGCAATAGGGTTTTAAAAACAATGGTGTATACAATCATTAAAGAAGGGCGCTTAGCGCCCTTTTTTTGAAAGTATTTTGCTGAATGTAGTATAATAGAAAAGAATCAATAGAGTTGAATTTTATAGTGTAATAAGCAAAGGGACTCAAACTATGAATCTTTCAGATTGTTTAAAGATAGTAAATATCTAGTAACTGTGAGGAGCAATATGAGTAGGCATATCTATAGGCTAAGGGGAATGAATCTGGATAAACTTATAGAACTTGCACAAATAGGGGACAACCAAGCCCTAGGCATAATTCTTGAAAAGTTTGAACCTATGGTGAAATCTATTGTTGGGAAATATTATGGAACATGGTTGGAATTCGAAGACTTTTTACAAATAGGTTTGGTGGGTTTAATTCAAGCGGTATATAATTTCAGAAAAGATGCAAACGCTAAATTTTCAAGTTTTGCCTATATGAATATCTCTTCGGAGATCAAGTCTTTTGTCACCTACTTGAACAGAAATAAACATAAAGTTTTAACAGAAGCTGTAAGTATGGAAAACACGGACGACGAATTTACAGAAAACGCCGATTATTATATAGAAAGTGTTGATACTGAAAAGAAGGATTTTCTCAAGGAATATTTTTTATCAAAGAGTCTTGAACAACTCGAATGCAACGAAAGGGGAATTGTTGAATTATGGATAGATGGATACTCATATCAAGAAATAGGTGATAAAATGAAAATAAATACAAAAAAAGTAGATAATACCATCCAAAAGATAAAAAAAGTTTTTGCAAGAAATATAGATGAATACAATAATATAGTGGAGATGTTTGGAGGGAAGTATGAGATTTAAGATAACTATCTTTGTTGTAAGTTTAATAGCAATAGTTTTATCCATTGTCACGGAGATTAGGGTAATAGAACTTAGGAAGGATCTTCAAAGTCAATTCAATCGATTAAATTCAACGGTGAACGAAAAATTGGAGGCTCAAGAAAAGGAGATCTCAAACCTCAATAAATATTTTGAGCCAGATGGTGTGGTTGAAAAATTCATAGTTTCAAACAATTTTTTAGAAAAAAACCTAAACGACCTGGATAAAATTATCACTAATTTAGACGAACCATCAGGCGCTGGCTACATTCAGATATATATTATAGGTTCCTCCGATGTATGGGTGGCGTTTAGAAATCCAGAAGGTAGATACATCTTCCAAGGAAATTTAAAGCCAGGCTTGAATCCATACAAATTTTATTTTTTTAAAGAGCCTTCCATAGAAACTCAATATACCTACACACTTCCTTTTAACGCTTCATTTAAGAGTGGAGTCCCTGAAAATACCTTTTTTCTAATAAAAGAACCTGGTCAGTACAGACTTATTAAACATCCTGATGAAGAAATTTCGAGCATAATGAAAGATTTAAATCTCTATATTCCAACGGTTACAGGAAAATAGTCAATTGTGGTATAATTAACAAAAGAATACTTATAATAATGGAGGAATGACTATAGATGGAAAAAACTTACAACCCACAAGAGATAGAGAAAAAATGGCAAAGAAACTGGCAAGAAAAAGATGCTTTTAAAGTGTCGAATGATGAGTACCCAAAAAAATATTATGATTTGGTAATGTTTCCTTATCCGTCAGGGACCCTCCATGTTGGTCATGTAAAAAACTATGTTATTGGTGACGTTATAGCTCGATACAAGAGAATGAGAGGGTATAGCGTCTTGCATCCCTTTGGTTTTGATGCGTTTGGGCTTCCTGCGGAAAATGCTGCGATAGAAAAAGGGAACATTCATCCTGAAGATTGGACCATGCAAAACATCAATATCATCAGAAATCAAATTAAAAAGTTAGGTATTAGTTATAATTGGGACAGAGAAGTTATAACGTGTAAGGAAGATTACTACAAATGGACACAATGGATTTTTTTACAATTATATAAAAATGGGTTAGCCTACAAGAAAAAAGCACCTGTTAATTGGTGTCCAAACTGCAAAACGGTTCTTGCAAATGAACAAGTTGTTAACGGAAAATGTGAAAGATGTGGGACCGTTGTGGAAATTAAACAGTTAGAGCAATGGTATTTCAAAATAACTGACTACGCTGAAAAGCTGCTAAATGATTTAGAAAAATTGAGTGGATGGCCTGAGAATGTCAAAACAATGCAGAAAAATTGGATAGGTAAAAGTGTGGGAGCAGAAGTAGAATTTAAGCTTGATAATGGCAAAGGAAGCTTGAGAGTTTTTACTACTAGACCTGACACCTTGTGGGGAGTTACCTTTATGGCATTGGCTCCCGAATCCCCTCTTGTAGAGGAATTAACAACTCCAGAATATAGTGAAAAAGTCAATCGATTTTTGCAAAAAATGAGCTTGCAAGATAGGTTTAAAAGAACCGCTGAAGGAGCTGAAAAGGAAGGAGTTTTCACTGGAAGTTACGCGATAAATCCTGTGAATGGAGAAAAGATCCCTGTTTACGTAGCGAATTATATCTTGTACGAATACGGTACTGGAGCAATTATGGCTGTTCCTGCACATGATCAAAGAGACTTTGAATTTGCGAAAAAATACGAACTTCCCATAAGAATTGTTATTACACCTGAAGATGACACGTTAACTGAAGAAATTCTAGAAAAAGCCTACGTTGGTGAAGGAATTTTGGTAAATTCTGGAGAATTTACAGGTTTAAACAACCAAACAGCAATTAAGAAAATCTCTCAGTGGTTAGAAGATAAAAATATCGGAAAAGTTGTCACCCAGTACAAATTGAGAGATTGGCTTATATCAAGGCAAAGGTATTGGGGAGCTCCGATTCCTATCGTATATTGTGAAAAATGTGGGGTTGTTCCTGTGCCTGAAAACGATTTGCCCGTAAAACTTCCTAGGGATGTTGAATTTGAACCAACCGGTAAAAGTCCTTTGATCGATCATCCCGATTTTAAAGAAACAACATGTCCAAAATGTGGTGGAAAAGCTAAAAGAGAAGTTGATACAATGGATACCTTTGTGGATAGTTCGTGGTACTATATAAGATATGTGAATCCAAAGTTAGAAGACAAACCTTTCAATAAAGAGGATGTAGATAATTGGTTACCTGTAGATCAGTATATAGGCGGAGTCGAACATGCAATATTACACTTACTTTATTCAAGGTTCATAACCAAAGTATTGAAAGATCTTGGTTACATTAGCTTTGATGAGCCCTTCAAAAATCTTTTCACTCAAGGTATGATATACAGGAACGGGGCTAAGATGTCTAAATCAAAAGGTAACGTTGTGTCTCCTGAAGAAATGATCGAAAAATATGGCACTGATGCCCTAAGAACTTACATTCTTTTTATGGCTCCTCCCGAAAGGGATGCTGAATGGAATGATTCAGGCATAGAAGGAGCATACAGATTCTTAAATAGGGTTTGGAATACGTACATGAAAATACAGGATAAGATAAATCATCTTGAAAATAAGCCGAATTATCTTTTGAAAAATAAATCTGAAAAGGGTTTAAGAAGAAAATTGCATCAAACTATTGAGAAAATAACGAGCGATATAGAAGGCAATTTTCAATTTAACACTGCAGTAAGTTCTCTTATGGAACTTTTGAATGAATTAACTTCTTATCTTAACAATACAGATGAAAAAGATTGGAACCTCAACTTACTAAAAGAATTTTCTGAAGATTTTGTATTGATGTTATCTCCTATTGCACCCCACATAAGCGAAGAATTATGGAAGAATTTAGGAAAAGATGAATTTATATTTAAAGCAAGTTGGCCAAAGATCGATAAAGATGCTTTAAAAGCAGAAGAAATTACTTTAGCGGTACAAATAAATGGGAAATTGAGAGCTCAGATAACGATTGATGTTAATTTCAACGAAGATGAAGTAAAAAGTTATGCCTTAGAAAATGATAAAGTTCAAAAATATATCTCTGGTAAAAAGATACAAAAGATTATTTATGTTCCAAGAAAAATTATAAACATAGTGGTCAAATAAGAAATAACAAATAGGAGGTGAAAAAAAGTTTTTCACCACATTGTAAATAAACAATTGCTAACACGTTGGTGAGAACTTTTTCATAAATATGAAATCACCCAAAGTGCCTAAACCCACAATAAAAAGGCTAGCAATGTACCACAGACTTTTAAAAGAGTTACGAGAGGAAGGGACGCCAAAAACCTCTTCTCATGAGATTGCTGAGGCTCTTAATATAAAGGCTTCTCAGGTTAGAAAAGATTTATCTTATTTTGGAGAGTTTGGGAAAAGAGGCGTAGGATACGATGTTGAAAATCTGTGTTTAAAGATTCAAAAGATTTTAGGAACAGAAAGAATTTGGAATGTTGCAATTATAGGGGTGGGAAATCTTGGCAGAGCTATTTCTCATTATCCTGAATTAGAAAAATACAAGTTTAAAATAGTTGCAGCGTACGATGTAGATAAAAGAAAAATTAATTCTATTTTGTTACCCGGTGTTCCAATAAAACATATTAAAGAGTTAAAAAATAAAAACAATGATCTTGGTTTTGAAATAGCTATATTAACTGTTCCTTCAAGTGTGGCTCAAGAGGTTGCAAATATATTGATAGAAGCTGGTGTAAAAGGGATATTGAATTTTGCTCCAGTGACTTTGAATTCCGATGATCGTGTTGTTATTGAGAATGTGGATTTTGTTATTTCTCTTAAAACATTAACATATGAAATAGTTAGTAAATACGTACAAATTTGATACTTGAAAACTTATGTGTTCTCAACTGATTACAATCAAATGTAGGGAAACAATAAGGAGGCTAATGTGTTTTGCTTAACATAAATTATCCTGTTTCTTTGGAAACGTTGAAAAAGTTAAAAAATGGTGACAATGTTCTGTACACAGGAAAAATTATATTTGTTACCCCTGAGGCTTTAAAAAGGCTTGAAAAGTACTATCAATTGGAAGGGGTGCCTTTATATAAATTTGTCGGAGAATTTGTCACTTGCGGAACTTTTAATTTGGCGCACGGTGAAATAAAAAACATCAATATCACAGAAATATCTGATTATTTTGATTTTTTGTTACCCACTTCAGAAATAGGTCAAAGCAACGATTAACTAAAGGTAAATTAAGTTAAGGCAAGAAGAAAAAGAACTAAAATATTGGATAATTATCCAAAATGCTCTTTGAAAATCGAAGTAATTCTTCAAAAAATTGGAAAGTAATTAGAATTGAAGAAGTTTTTAGGGAAAATAGAGATGAAAGAAGTACAGTTAATGAATAACCGTTCATTTGGGAAGTATTGAAGAGAATTTAAACTTTCTAAAGAAACAAGCTAAGAAGCTGTTTCATACATAAGTGTTTTAGGAGAAGACAATAAATCATCTCTACCCATCTTGTGAGCTAAGAGAGCAGAAGCGATAAGGAAAAGGTTAGAAAGGTTGCATTCGAGTTGCACAGCGTTTGTATATTTCAAAGAAGTAGTACCGTTGTTGCTTTCTAACCTGGAAAAGATGGATTCAATGAGAGTACGTTTCTTGTAAATCTCTTTGAAGAAAGGAGATTCCCTGTTAAGGAAATGGCGGAAATCATACTTTGAATAGTTTCTGTAACTATAACAGTTAGACCTACCCAAAGGACAGTTAGAAGGATCATCACAAACGAATTTGGTTCTATATATGTTTCTTTTACTCTCAAGGTAATGGGAATGTTTAATAAGTTTTTTACCGCATTCACCTACTAACCTTTTTTTAGAAGAATTCCTAAGAGGAATAAAAGCAATAGAACCGGCTATCAAATGGACGTAATCGTAAAGATCACTTGAATCATATGCGGCATCAGCTAAGAAGTTAAACCCACTAAGATCCAAATACTTAACAACCTTTTCTAAAAGGATGAAAGCATAATTCTTGTCATTGGCAGAAGCAGGGGAAACCACGGTGAAGATAGGGACGTTTAGGAAAGTGATAGTAT